>CAZNCO010000130.1:0-9734 GCA_964571345.1 uncultured Ohtaekwangia sp. | reverse complement strand
CTTTATTCATGGGCCATGCATGCCAGCGACAAGCCCATCTTGAAGTTGGCCGTAGTAGCTCACAAAAAGAACCACAAGGAGCTGAGCCCGGCAGCCTGCTGCGGAGCCTGTCGCCAGGTAATTCTTGAATTTGAACATCGCCAGCAGAAGCCCATCGAGATCATTATGATGACGGGCAATCACAAATGGGTGAAGTATTCATTCGCTGCTGCGCTATTGCCTTTTGGTTTTACGGTCGATTCATTAGATTTAGCCTGAACTTTATTTTTTGTGAACCTATGGTTGGCGCCAGATTAAGACCGATTGGAACCGCTTTTGCTTCCTTCTTAACCCATGTAATATTTCTGGTATATTCTGTCCTGCGGGGCAACGTGATAAGTTTATTTTTGCTTTTCTTTGGATTCTGGTTAAACGAATTATGGTAGTACAAGACATTGACATTGCCGATCTTAAAAAGATAACCGAGCTAATCCATACTAAATACGGGTATGATTTCAGGAATTATGCCATGTCTTCTTTCAAAAGGCGCATAATCCGTATACTGGAACTCAAAAACCTTTCCATAGAAAGTTTACTTAAGAAATTGACGGAGTCACCGAGTTTTATCAATGAATTTCTGGATGAACTTACCGTTAATGTTACGGAAATGTTTCGCGACCCAGGATTCTGGCGGGTGATGCGTGACGAAATTATCCCAGGTATTCTTCTCAACCACAAAAGCTTCAAGATATGGCATGCCGGCTGTTCTTCCGGAGAGGAAGTATTGTCTATGGCAATCTTGCTGAAAGAGATGGGAATTCACCAGGATGTTCAGCTTTATGCAACCGATCTGGATGTAAATATTCTTGAGAAGGCCAAAACGGCAACGTACCCAATCAAGAACATGGAGCTCAATGAAAAGAACTACATCCGGTTGGAGGGCAAGGGTAGTTTGAAAGACTACTACAAAGAGGAAAACGGCAGGGCCGTGTTTGACAAGTCGTTGTTGGCAAATGCTACTTTTCGTAAACATGACCTGGTGACAGGCGAACTGTTCAACAAATTTGATTTGGTGCTTTGCCGTAATGTGATGATCTATTTTAACCAAACTCTGCAAAATGAAGTATTGAAGAAGTTTCACGAAAGTCTGTTTAAGTATGGCTATTTAGCGATCGGATCGAAAGAATCATTAATCTGGTGCGATGTAGCCAACCGCTTTCTTGTTGTGAACAACGAGGAGAAGATTTACAAAAAAATAAAAGACTAGGCAGACGGCCTATGAGTAGGTTTAACATAAATAGTAATTACAAGGCCGTTGTGATAGGAGGGTCTGCCGGCAGTTTTCAGGGTATCGTTAAGATATTGTCTCAACTGCCAGCCACATTTCCAATTCCAATTATTATGTGCCTTCATCGCTTAAAGCATGTGAGAAATGGGTTCGTGGAAGCGCTGTCAATAAAAAGTGTTTTTCCTGTTGTTGAGCCCTATGACAAGGAGCCCATCAAAAAGGGAGTTTACCTGGCGCCATCTAACTATCACATGTCTATTGAGCTGGGGAATAATTTTGCCATGAGCACGGAAGAGATGATTAATAATTCGCGGCCGGCCATCGACATTACCTTGGGTACAGCAGCATACGTGTATCGCGAGAAGCTAATTGGAATATTGCTATCAGGCGCCAACCGGGACGGTGGTTTGGGAATGAAGCAAATCAAAGAAAGAGGAGGCCTCACGATTGTGCAGGAGCCCAGCGAGTGCATGATTGACACCATGCCCCGTGCAGCAATGTCAGCTACGAAAATCGATTTTGTTTTGAAGATAGATGAGATTGTAAGTTTTATGAAGGAACTTGACAAGCAATATAAATAATGGAAAGTTTGAAAAAGATATTTGAAAAATTGCAGGAATGGTCAAAAGATCCAGCCAAGTTGAGTTTTGGTCTTTCATCCGTTTTCTTTCTTGCTATTTTAATCTCTACTTATAGACTGGCAAGCCTGCCAAGTGACCTTATCTATCAGGGTGGCATGACGAGTTCAGGCAGCGAGGGTTGGGTATATGCCAAGCTGTTCATCACCGTTGGAATTACTTTTGTCTTGGGGATTGCTTCTTTGTATATCAATCAAAAAATAAAAAAGGAAACGATCGTTTTTGTTGAGAAGAAAACGGATGAATCGGCAACAACATCGGAAAGATCTTCTGCTGACGAGGAGTCGTTCTTTGATTTGAAAAACTTTAAAGAAACGCTCTCTAAAATCAATAATGCAAAAGAGCGCAAGCAACAAGGCCTTAATCTTTTGTCCAAATTTACTGAGGCAGGTCAGGCTGCGTTATATGATTGGAATGGAAGTGAGGCGATATTCGCGCTGGGGTTTGCTTTTGCACCAGAAGCTGATGTGCCTGTGTATTCTGCAGGTGAAGGCCTGATAGGCCAGGCAGCTACGGGTAAGAGTATTTACCTTGATGAACTTCCAGAAGATTACTTCAACGTGATTGAGAGTGGGCTGGGATCGGCACGCCCCAGAAGTTTGTTTGTGATGCCTCTGGTGAAGGAAGGTAAAGTAGTGGGAATTATTGAGTTTGCAGCTTTGAAGCTGCTATCAGAAAATGTTCGCAAAAAGGCCCTTGAAGCAGGAAATATTTTAGCAGATAATTGTTGACAGCCCTATGTTTAAGAGAATAAAAATCAGTGCAAAAATCACGTGGCTCATCACAGCAACAACAGTGATTTCGGTGGTCAGCATTTGTTGGTTTACCTATCGGATCAATGTAGAGGCCCTTCGCGATAAGCTGAATGCTAGTGTCGTGTCAGTGTCAGATCAGCAAGCAGAGTTGGTCAATAACTTTTTCAATAATTTATCTACAACGGCAAAATTTCTCGCCTCGTCACCTCATCTGCAAGCGTCTTTAGCAACCAATGCAGACACCATCAGTTCGACCTTGAAATCCATTCAGGAGATCTATTCTTTTAAAAATGTTTTTCTTACCGACAAGCGCGGCAGCATTGTTTCGTCCACCGATCCGCAGGCAGAGAAAGGCAAAAGTTTTGATAATCTAGATCTTCAGTTTTTTGAACGTGCCTCCGGTGGGCTGGCGTATAGCGGGGTCAGAAAAGTAAAGGAGGAATACTATTTCTATGCGGCATCGTCCATTGGTAATTACGTTATTGTTTACCAGCTTGATCTGGGGCAACTTTATAAGAAACTGGCTACGCCCATTGGAGAAACCGGAGAGTCTTATTTGGTACAGGTAGATCCTGTTTCGGGTAAATTGATTGTTGTCAGCCCATTGCGTTTAAATCCAGGTGCATTTTTAAAGGTGCTCAATGAAAACGATGTGTCTACCCGAGAGGAGCACTTGGCTTTGGAGGGAAAAAATGGATCTAGTGTTGGGCTGGATTACAGAGGTAAAAAAGTAATTGAAGCATATCGTAGGATAAATCAGCCTGGGTGGGCGCTTATTGTGAAGATTGATGAGGAAGAGTTGCAGTCAGAAGGTGCTACGCTTTTAAAGATTTATTTTTTCTTTGGTGCGTGTATTATTGCCCTTGCCTGGGGTGTAGCACTTTTCTTTTCTAGATCGCTGACAGAACCGCTTAACCGAATGAATGATATACTTGGTAAAGTATCTCAGGGTATTTTGCCGGAAAATATTCAGTCACAATCAACGGATGAATTTGGCCAGATGTCTAACCAAGTTAACGCGCTCGTAAAGACTTTAAAGGACAGCGCAGAATTTGCAAAGAAAGTCGGAGAGGGGAAATTGGATGCCCCGTACAGACCTGCCAGCGATGATGACGCATTAGGTCAAGCGCTTTTACACATGCGCGAAGACTTGATTGAAAATGAACGGAAAGAGAAAGAGCGCAACTGGATTGTGCGAGGGATGGCGGAGATAGCAGAGATCCTTCGCGCGTTTGATAATGTAGAAGCACTGGGGAATGAGGTGATCAAATTTATCAGCGAAAGAATAGATGCGGTGCAGGCAGCATTTTACGATGTGAACCGCGAGAGTGATACACCTGTAATTGAATTGACTGCAAGTTTTGCCTATGGACGTAAGAAATATTTGAAAAAAACTTTCCGGTTTGCGGAGGGGCTGGTAGGGCAAGCTGCTGCTGAGAAAGATTATGTGATGCGCACTGAAATTCCGGATGATTATCTTTCAATTACATCCGGGTTACTTGGAGAACAGAAGCCTACATGCATTTTAATTGTTCCGCTCATTACCAACGAAGAGGTTTATGGCTTGTTGGAGTTTGCCTCGTTGAAGAAGTTTACACCCTCCCAGGTAAAATTTGTCGAAGAGCTAAGTTTGATTTTAGCACGAACTATTTTCAATATTAAAGTGAATGAGCGCACGCGTAAACTGCTCACCGAATCACAGCAATTGAGTAACGAACTTCAGGAGAAGCAAGAGGTGCTAAGGCAGAATGCCGAGGAGATGCAAGCTACGCAAGAAGAACTGAAGCGATCTAACTCCATGTTGGAAGAGCAAGTGGAGGAAGTTAACCGCACGCAAAAGCGAATGCAGCTGCTTCTCGAAAATGCATCTGAGGTTATTACAATCTATGAAGAAGACGGTAGCATCCGATATATATCACCCTCTGTTGAGGCAATTCTGGGCTACGGTCAAAAGGAGCTTCAGGGTAAGAGCGATATGTATTTGATTCATCCAGATAGCCAGGAGGTTGCTAAGAAATTGTTTGAAAGTTTGAAGAAGAAGCCGGATGAAAAAGTGACGGTGCAATTTGAATACAAAACGAAGGACGGCAATTATATCTGGTTGGAGGCGACAGGTACGAATTTCATGTCGAACAAAGCGATTCGCGGATATATCCTTAACTCACGCGACATTACGGAGCGGAGAAGAGCCGAACAGGAGCAACGCATGCGCAGTAAAATGCAGGCCCTCTCAGAAAACTCGCCTGACCTTATTACGCGCCTTGAGAACGAAGCGATCTCGTACATCAATCCAACTATTGAAACCTACACCGGTAAATCACCATCATTGTTCTTAAACAAAAATGTCAAGGAAGCAGAGCTGGATACATCGATATTAGATCAATGGTTAGCTGTTGTTGAGCAGGTGAATCAAACGCATGATACGGTTTCAGTGGAAATGGATTTCCCTTCTGAGTTGGGCAAGCGTGTGATGCAGGTGAATGCCATTCCAGAATACGATGAGAAGGAAAATATCGAATCCGTGCTGGTGGTATCACACGATATCACCGAACGGAAAGAAATTGAGTTGGAGATTCAGAACAAGAATAAGAAGATCAATGATTCAATCAATTACGCGAAGCGGATTCAAAATGCAATTCTCCCCAATACCCGCTTGATCAACAAGGTATTACCGGACTCATTTATCCTTTATAAACCCAGGGATGTGGTGAGCGGAGACTTCCCTTGGTTTGTGCATATCAAGAATGATATCTTCATTGCCGCTGTAGATTGTACAGGTCACGGGGTGCCAGGAGCTTTGCTTTCGTTAATTGGATATTTCTTGCTGAATGACATTGTGCGAAGCCGCAAGATTACCGAACCAGGTAAGATTCTGGATTTATTGGATGAAGGAGTTACGCAGACTCTTCGCCAGGATCAGGACGATTCCGCAACCAAGGATGGCATGGACATAGCACTTTGCCGGATAAACATGGAGACACGTGTAGTAGAATATGCAGGTGCACACAGACCACTTTATTACATGAAAGGTGGAGTGATGGATGAAGTGAAAGGAAATAAATTCCCGATTGGTGGTGGCATTTATAAGAACCAGACTAATTTTACGACTACGCGGTTGGAGTTAGAAAAAGGTGATTCATTCTATTTCAGTTCAGATGGTTTCCCTGATCAGTTTGGGGGGCCTGAGGTTCGCAAGTTCGGACCCAAGAAAGTGAGAGAGATTATAGAAAAAGTTCATAAATCACCGATGAAGGAAGCATCCGATGTATTTGATCGTGAATGGGAGGCATGGAAGGCGGATCATAAGCAAACCGATGACGTATTATTGATAGGAATTAAATTTTAAACGCATAAATTCGGAACCTCAAACACATTACCAACATGAATTACATCTACGATCTGCACCGAACCATGATGGCGCAGAAGCTTATTCTGGTGTACCAGGGTGATTTCACCCAGGAAACAACCAAGTCCATTCTATCGATGGCGGAGCGAAATCTTGATTCCTCCGGTGAAGATTCTGGTACCAAGCGAAAGGTTTTTAACGTGATGGTGGAGGCTTTGCAAAACATTGTAAAGCACAGCAGTGAGCAGGGGATGAAAGCGGGGTCGCTTGTTAGCAAAAGCGCCATTTTTATGATCTCAAAAGATGATCAGCGCTATTGTGTGATGACCGGCAATCCAATTTTGAAGGAAAATGTGTCAAGGCTGAAGTCTGACCTTGATGATTTGAATAGCAAAGACAAGGATGGCTTGAAAGAGTTGTATAAAGAGATTATCAAGAACACCCAGATATCAGAGAAGGGTGGAGCAGGTCTTGGTTTTGTGGACATGGCGCGCAAAAGTGGTGAGAAGCTTGAATATCTTTTTGCCAACATCGATCAAGACTATGATTTCTTCTGTCTGAAAGTAAATATCCCGCGTGAGAAAGAATAAAAATAACAACTACTAAAAAAAGAACGATCATGGAAATATTGAATTTAAAAGGTACTGAAGATACCCCAACCATCCTCCTTGATAAGAAGAACGGCATTTTTGAAATCAGCGGGAGGTCTTTGCCGGAAGATTCTGCAGAGTTTTACCGACCGGTTCTTGAATGGATAAAGGGCTATTCCGCAGAAGCGAACCCTTCAACTGAGTTTGTATTCAAACTTGAATATTTCAATACAGCCTCGTCTAAACTTATTCTGGATGTATTGTCTGCGTTGGAAGACATTAAAGGAATTAAAGTTAGTTGGTATTTTCACGATGACGATGAAGACATGGAAGAGGCAGGTCAGGAATTTTCTGAATTAGTTGAAATTCCATTTGAGTTTAAAACCTACTGAATTTTAATCGCTTTAAGTTGATCAGATTTGGGATTGACTTATATTTTTTAGACGATTAACAGCTAACGACTGACCGATGAGTGAGGAAATACTAAAAGCGCTTACCCAGTTATTTGCGATCATCACCAAGCAAGACGGGGGCGTCACTGAAAATGAGCGACAGTTCGTTATCAACTTTTTTCAACAGGAACTGGATCAGGATTCTATCAAAGAATACCTGAAGCTATACGATGATTTCTCAGGATACAGTAAGCAAGGCACCGGAGAAGAGGAAAGAAATAAACTCACGTCTGTAAAGGATTCTGTAAAGACACTGGGAATCTGTAAGAAAATCAACAAGACACTTACGCAAAAGCAGAAAGTTGTGGTGTTGATCAAGTTGTTGGAGTTGATCGGTTCCGATAAAAATTTCACTCCACAACGTATTGAAATCATTAATACGGTTTCTACCGTTTTTAACATCGATCAGGATGAGTACAAGTTGATCGAAACGTTTATTACTCAGGAGGAAGTAAGTCAGATCAATTACAAAGAAGTCTTAGTAGTTGATTCCAGCGATGCCAAGGCGGCAGAAAATCAAAAGCATTCTCATGCGCACATTGAAGGTCAGTTAATCTTCATGCGAGTGAAGAGTGTTGAAATGTATTTTGCGAAGTACCTTGGTGAGCAAGCCAATATGCTCAACGGGTTTATCATGCAGCCCAACAGGGTGTACCTGTTCTCACACGGAAGCACCATTAAAACGCAGGCGGGCGATGCTTTGTACTACAGCGATTTGGTAGCTCATTTTAATGAGGAACTCAAAACGACTAAATTATCATTCAATGCTAACATTGAAGAGTTTAAGTTTCCAAATGGCGCGATAGGGTTGCGCGATGTAGTGATCTCAGAAGGGCCTGGAAAACTTATTGGCATTATGGGGGCCAGCGGTGCAGGTAAAACAACCCTTCTGCTCACGTTGGCTGGATTGGAGAAGCCCTCAACCGGATCCATTAAAATTAATGGATTTGACATTCATTCTCAGAAAGAAAATATTGAAGGGGTTATTGGTTTTGTGTCTCAAGACGATCTGCTGATCGAGGAGCTTACTGTGTATCAGAACCTTTATTACAACGCCAAACTTTGCTTTGCCAATTTCACCGAAGAGCAATTGAACAAGCGCGTGATGGATACACTCGAGAGCTTGGGTTTGGATCAGCGAAAAGATTTAAAAGTAGGAAGCGTTTTAGACAAGAAGATTTCAGGCGGCCAACGCAAGCGTCTGAATATTGCCCTTGAATTGATTCGCGAGCCAGCTATCCTGTTTTTGGACGAGCCCACGTCTGGTCTTTCATCCAGAGATTCAGAAAACGTAATTGACTTGTTGAAGGAGCTTTCCCTCAAAGGAAAATTGATTTTTGTGGTTATCCATCAACCGTCTTCTGATATCTACAAGATGTTTGATAAGATGATCATTATGGATACGGGTGGGTATCCTTCGTACTATGGTAGCCCAGTGGAGGCAGTCACTTATTTTAAGAAAGCAACCCACCAGGTGGATAGTAATCGCGGGCAATGTGAAACCTGCGGTAATGTTAATCCAGAGCAGATTTTTAATATCATCGAGGCGAAGGTGGTGGATGAGTATGGGCAACCTACCAATAAACGGAAAGTGACCCCGCCACAGTGGCACGAGATGTATCAGCAGCGATTTAAGATCAACAAAGTTGAAGATGTAAAAGAAACTCCGCCAAGTTCGCTGAATATTCCATCGAAGTTGAAACAAATGATGATTTTTACTTCGCGTGATTTTCTGGCCAAATTGAGTAACAAGCAATATCTTCTTATCAATTTATTGGAGGCTCCATTGTTGGCGATCATCCTTGCCTTCATAATTAAGTATAAGAGTGCGCCCGGAGGGAAGGAATACGTTTTTAGATTTAATGATAATTTCCCCGCCTTCCTATTGATGGCGATCATCGTGGCTCTTTTCATGGGATTGACGGTGAGTGCGGAAGAAATTATTCGCGACAGGAAAATTCTCAAGCGTGAGTCGTTCTTAAACCTTAGCTGGAGTAGCTATCTTTTTTCTAAGTTGAATATATTGTTTCTTCTTTCAGCGATACAAACGTTAACATTTGTTGCTGTTGGAAATCTGATTTTAGAAATCCATGGTATGACTTTAGCCATGTGGTTTGTTTTGTTTACTGTTTCATGCTTTGCAAATGTCCTGGGATTGAATGTGTCATCTGCGTTCAACTCAGCGGTTACAGTCTATATTATGATTCCACTGTTGCTCATTCCTCAAATGATTTTGAGTGGATTGCTTTTCAGCTTTGATAAATTAAATAACCTGATTAGCACGAAAGGAAAAGTTCCGGTTGTGGCAGATTTAATGGCATCTCGCTGGGCATACGAGGCAATGGCTGTTTATCAATTTAAAGAAAATGAATACGAGGCACCGATATACAAGTTTGAAAGTGATGAAGCAAAGGCAGATTTCAAGTCAGCCTTCCTCGCGGATGAACTTAAAAGACGTAACCGGTTTTTGATCGAGAATTTTGAAAATAAAAATGATTCTGTTCAGAAGTTGGTTGAGATTAGCTTAGGGATGCTCCGGGATAATTTGCGTTATGAGCCGTACCGCCCCGGAATTGAAAAAATGGACGTTGATCAGGATTTATCAAGAAACAGATACTCGAAGAAAACGGGGGAGATGCTTGAAAAATACTTCGAAGAATATCGAAAACACTATCAGGCTGAATAC
>CAZNCO010000129.1:0-9755 GCA_964571345.1 uncultured Ohtaekwangia sp. | reverse complement strand
GCCCATTACTATATTGGTGCTGGTAGCAGGCTTATTCTTTTTCGGTATTAATGCCGTGCGAAATATCAAAATCGATATTTTCCCCTCTCTCAATTTGCCAGTGATCTATTTGTCGCATCCCTTTGGAGGATATTCTCCTAATCAGATGGAAGCATATTTCGGCAAGCAGTATGTAAACCTGATGCTGTTTGTTTCGGGAGTAAAAAGTATCGAAACAAAAAACATCCAGGGTGTCACGCTCATGAAGCTCACCTTCTATGAGGGCACGAACATGGCGCAAGCAGCTGCTGAAGTCTCTGCGTTCAGTAACCGCGCACAAGCCATCTTTCCACTGGGAAGTAATCCGCCATTTATTATACGCTTTGATGCATCCACTCTTCCGGTAGGGCAGCTGGTGCTCAGCAGTAGCCAACGGACCAACAATGAGCTGCTGGCTATGGCCAACGTTTACATAAGTTCGACCTTCACTTCTATTCCGGGTTTAATCTCGCCAGCTCCTTTTGGCGGTAACGTTCGCACAGTAGTAATCAAAGTTGACCCTGATCTTATTCGCGCTCATAACCTTACACCAGATCAAATTGTAGAAGCGCTTCGTGCCAACAATCAAACTTCACCCGCAGGCAACGTGCGCATTGGCGATTACAATTATATCACCCCGGCAAATACAACAATAAAAACTATTAAAGACTTTGAGAATATTCCGTTATTTAAAGGCAATGCGCAAAATATTTACTTGCGAGATGTGGCGACCGTAGAAGATGGTGCCGATCTTACCGTAGGCTACGCTCTTGTAAATGGAAAGCGTTCAGTTTACTTGCCCATCACAAAGTCCGCAGATGCTTCTACGTGGGAAGTGGTGCAAAATTTAAAAAAAGCTATACCGCGATTTCAAAGTCTATTGCCCGAGGATGTTAAGCTTTCTTACGAGTTTGATCAATCAGTCTACGTAATCAACTCTGTAAAAAGTTTAGTTACAGAAGGATTAATTGGCGCATTGCTCACAGGCTTGATGGTACTATTATTTCTGAAAGACCCGCGGGGAGCGCTAATTGTTATTTTAACTATTCCGACTTCCATTATTTCCGGGGTACTATTCCTTTATTTATTCGATCAGACGATTAATATCATGACATTAAGCGGTCTATCGCTTGCCATTGGAATATTAGTGGATGAATCAACTGTAACCATTGAAAATATTCACCAGCATTTTGCCATGGGAAAACCCAAGGCACTGGCCGTATGGGATGCCTGCAAAGAAATTGCTTTCCCAAAACTGCTAATCCTGTTTTGTATTCTAGCAGTATTTGCTCCTGCCTTCACTATGAAGGGGATTCCGGGTGCCTTGTTCCTACCGCTTGCTATGGCAATTGCTTTCTCGATGATCATCTCCTATTTATTAGCACAAACATTTGTTCCAATCATGGGAAATTGGATCATGAAGAACAAACACGAAGCGCTTGTGCACAGCGCGCAGCAAGAGCAAGCCGTCTTGGAAGGCGAATCAGACACGTGGCAACAAAAGAAGAAATTACTGCACCAAGATGAAGGGTTGCTCACTCCATTTGAACGATTAAGAAATCGGTTCCTTCGTTTCCTGAACCGCATGATTCCATACCAGAAAATTATCGTTACAAGCTATGTGGTGATCGTTTCTGCGCTCACTATCTTTTTACTATCAACGATCGGGCGTGACGTGCTCCCCGCAGTGAATAGCGGACAATTTCAAGTACGACTGCGCGCAGCGGATGGTACACGCATTGAGCGAACAGAAGATAAACTGATAAAGACCCTAAAAGTACTGGAAGAACTAACAGGTAAAGAAAATATTTCTGTTACCTCAGCATATGTTGGCACTCACCCGGGGCAATTTTCTACCAGCCCTATTTATCTCTTCATGAGCGGGCCGCATGAGGCTGTCCTTCAGGTAAACCTGAAAGAAGATTTTCATGAAAACCAGGATGACTTGAAGGAGCGCTTTCGCAAAAGGATGCATGAGGTGTTGCCCGATTTAAAGTTGTCTTTCGAGCCCATTCAGCTTACCGATAAGATCCTGAGCCAGGGAGCCACCACTCCTATTGAAGTGCGTGTGATTGGTAAAAATAAAAGGCTAAATGAAAAATATGCCGACCTCGTGATCAGCGAATTGAAGAAGTTGCCCTATCTCCGCGATGTGCAATTGGCACAGCCTGTAAAATATCCTGCATTGAATATTGACATTGACAGAACACGTGCATCTCAATTGGGAGTAGAAGTTTCCGACATATCGCGATCGCTGATAGCCTCCACCTCTTCCTCGCGCTTTACTGAAAAAAATGTTTGGCTCGATGAGAAGACTGGACTCAGCTATAGTGTGCAAGTGCAAGTGCCGGAAAATAAAATGAATAGTATTGATGAGATGAGTGAAATACCTGTATTACGAAATTCACTGCGCCCGATATTGAGTGATGTTGCAACCATTCAGCAAGACACTACCTACGGTGAAAATGATATTATCGGAGCAATTCCTTTCCTATCTGTTACGGCTAACCTTCACAAAAGCGATTTAGGTTCCGCTCAGCAAGGGGTTGAAAACGTATTAAAAAAACTGGGTGACCTGCCGCGTGGACTTAGCATTGAAACGAAAGGATTATCGCAAGTACTTACCGAAACGTTGGACAGTCTGCAATCGGGTTTAATCGTGGCGATCATTGTTATATTTCTGATGCTGGCTGCAAACTTTCAATCGTTTAAAGTTTCATTGGTGGTATTGGCAACCATACCTGCTGTTGTACTAGGCTCTCTGATTGTACTGATGATCACAGGCTCAACGCTTAATCTGCAGTCGTATATGGGCATCATTATGTCAGTAGGTGTATCAATCGCAAACTCCGTTTTATTGATCACGAATGCAGAGCATCTTCGCATTCATAAAAGCAGTGCGTGGGAGTCAGCAGAAGAAGCCGCAGCTCTTCGTCTGCGCCCTATTTTAATGACTACACTTGCTATGGTAGCGGGTATGATTCCTATGGCATTGGGTCTTGGCGAAGGAGGAGATCAGGCATCGCCACTTGGCCGCGCGGTAATTGGCGGATTGATCTTCTCAACACTTGCTGCGTTATTCATCCTTCCGTTGGTATTTTCCTGGCTGCAAGGAAATGAAACGACAGACTCTGTCTCGCTCGATCCGGAAGACAAAGAAAGTAAACATTATATACCCTCATTACATGATGCAAAAAATTAATCCAATGAGAACATTATCAATGGCTGTAGCAGGAGTTATCTCTTCCCTACTGCTTTTGCAATGCAAGTCTCATGAACCAGCTGAAGAAAAAAAATCAGGTGCTCCATCATTAGAAGTATTTTCTTTACAAAGAGGACAGGTGACATCTGAAGTGAAAATTCCAGGTGAGTTAATATCCTATCGCGAGGTTGACCTCTATGCAAAAATAAGCTGCTTTACAAAACAGCTCTATGTCGATGTTGGCTCCGAAGTGAAGGAAGGCCAACTCCTTGCGCTAATGGAAGCTCCCGAAATAGTTTCGCAATTGGTCGCTGCAGAATCAAGATTGCAGGCACAAGAGGCTCTTTATACGGCAAGCAAGGCAAACTATGAAAGACTTTCCTCAACCAGCAAAACTCCGGGGACTATTTCACAAAACGATCTAGATCAGGCGCTTGCCAAAATGAATTCGGATCATGCACAACTGGAGGCAGCAAAAGCCGCTCAAAGAGAAATTTCTTCTATGCGCAGTTACCTTGAAATCCGTGCACCGTTCAGTGGAATCATCAGCGCACGTAACGTAAACCTTGGAGCCTACGTAGGTCCATCGGGCAAAGGCTCAGAATTTCCAATGTTCACCCTAAACGAGCAGAAAAAACTTCGCCTGGTAGTGTATGTGCCCGAAGCCTACAGCAGTTATCTGCACACAACCGATGAAATACAATTTTCAGTGAAAGCATTTCCGAACGAGAAGTTCACCGCCCGCATAAAACGATTGGCCGGAGCACTGGACAAGAGACTACGGGCACAGCGAATTGAAATGGATGTCAACAATGACAACAAAAAACTTTTGCCAGGCATGATTGCTGAAGTAAAACTTACTCTTTCTTCAAGTGAAAATGGTTGGATGGTTCCAAGGTCAGCGATCGTAAACTCACCTGAGAAAATTTTCATGATTCGCATTCGCGATCACAAAGCAGAATGGATTGAAGTCAAAAAGGGACTGGAAGCAAATCAACAAGTGGAAGTGTTTGGCACCTTGAATGAAGGTGATCTGTTAGCCGCCCACGCAAACGAAGAAATACGAAATGGTGCAGACGTGGTAGAAACTGCTATTAAGAAATAAAAACAGTCCAGGTTATCTTCATCAGAAAACCTGGACTATTAATTTAATTGAGACTATTAATTACTCGTTTAAGCTTTTGCTGAATCTCTGAGGCGATATTTCCCAATGATTCATTTTTTACCGCAATCATTGAAGCAATCGGATCAACCGCAGCAACTTCTACTTCACCATTACTATTCTCCTCAACTATTACATTGCACGGAAGAAAGACTCCAATTTTATCCTCGCTCTGCAAAGCTTTGTAAGCAAAATGCGGATTGCATGCGCCTAGAATTTTATATTTCTTAAAATCAACGTCAATTTTCTTTTTGAGCGTTTCTTTAACATCAATTTCGGTTAACACTCCAAATCCTTCTTTCTTTAATTCTGCAGTGACCAGGTCAATCGCTTCATCGAAGGTCTTGCCTTTTAATACTTTACTGTGATAGTAACTCATGGTTCAGATTTTAATTTTTTTTGATTGTTCTACTTATTTACCCAATTCAATCTAATCAATTTAAAAGAATGAATTTCAATTTCATAAATCTTCAGACAATCGCACAGGCACCGCCTGCACAGGCCGCTTCTGTCTTGTGATCGGTGGCATCGTCTGGTTCAAACACTTGCGAAAGGTCAATTTCGCGTAAGCTCTTTTCCAGTTCTTCAAAGCGTTCTTTAGTAATGTCTTCAAACGGTGCTTGTTGGTAGTTACCCATATCATAGGGCAACACGCTTAGTCCATTATAGGAGGCTTTGTTTTCCCACATCCATTGACCAACTTTTTCCCACTCTCCTTCCTTGATTGAAACCGTAGCAGAAATATTATTGAAATTTTCACCACTCCGAAAACCACTGCGTACCCACCCTTCATTGAATTTCTTGATACGTTCCAGCATTTCCATCACATCCTCCGTTCTCAAAATACTTCCATCAGGTGCTTTCTGGGGAATGCAGATGATTGCCTGTTTGCTATTGAGCATATCTTCTTCGAGTAATTCAGGATGATGATGACTAAGGTATTCATACAATGCTTCATTTTTCCCGATGCGCACTCTTCGCAAATAATAATCATTATGCCAGGCATGAATGCCAGAAGATGTGCCCAACACAATCGAAGAAGTACCTGACGGCTTAATCGTAGTGCATCGTGCAGCAAATGCGATTTTAATTTTAGCAGAAACCTCAAGGTTCACTTTCTTCACCTCGTTGGCAGCTTCACGCATGTCCAAATCCATTACCGCACCGCTGGCGATACCTGTCATGCCCACTCCGATCAATGCATCCTGTTCTGTGGTGGTCTTCCAAACTTGCCGCAGATAATGAAAATCAGTGAAGCCGGCTTGCAACGTACCAAAGAACGCTGCCGCACGAGCCCGCTCATTCAAGTCTTCCTGAGACTTTACGTCCGATACATTCACTTCACAGAGATTACAAAACTGAAAAGGTTTGAGCGCAATCTCACAACATGGGTTAGTACCCCAGTCGTTGTGATTGCTAAAATAAAATCCAGGTTCACCAGAGCCTGACAACTCAATTTTTTTCCAGAGATGCATGAACTCATCGCGCGTAACTTCATCGCGCATCAGCACTACAGAATTATTCGCGCGACCGCGCTGCTCATTTAGTTCCCACCAATTACCAAACTTACTCGTTAACATATCTTCATCGTTGGCCGAGAAAAGAGCGATCATAGCTGAACGCCTGATACCACCTGCCAACACAGCATTGGCAATGTGGCACATCATGTCGTGGCATTCGAGCGAAGTGAGATGTTCTCCATCCTGCTTCCGATCAAGGATAGCCGACAAATGTGCGATACAAATTTTCAATGGCTCAGGACCAGGTGCCTTGCCTCCCGCAGTTACCAACCTCGCTCCCTTGGGACGAATATCAGCATAATCAAAATCAGGCAGGTATTGACTCTCACCAAAATATCCTTTCAATAAAACCTTTACTGCATCAGCCCAGCCTTCAAGACTATCGCCTACCAAAAAACGCTTATGCTTCTGCCCTTTTTTAAGGGCTGGTAATTTTTCGATATGATGGAATTGAACGGAGTAGCCAACGCCCGTTCCTCCTAATAAAAGAAACATCGCTTCTGAAAAAGCACGGATGTCATCCACCGGCATGTAGGCACAATTATAAATACGACTATTGTTGCGCATGATGGCCGGCCCGGCAAATTGCATCGCGCGCATCGATGGCAAAACTTTTTTATTTAACACAAATTTCAAATTCTCGTGAATCTCGCTTTTTAGCAAAGGATACTTCTCAATCATCATATCCGCATAGCGTCCGGCAATCTCCGGCCACAACTCCCTTCGCTGCAGCTCCGGAATATAGCGGGCATATTTCATGTAGATGATCAAATCACTGAGTAGTCGCTGGTTTAGTTCCATAGGTAATGAGTTTAAAAAGTTGAATAAAAATTTACGCTCTTTTAAAAAGTACGTTATTTTCTAGATGAATGTGATTAACCAGCTCACGGTCAAACTCAGCCAATTTTTGGTACGTTAAAATAAAAGTAGGACACGCATCGGTTGGCGGTGTGTAATTGTCCGATAAAGAACGAATGGATTTTAATAAGTCTCCCGCTTCCTGATGCTCATGTTCCATAACTGCGATCGGTTGTTGAATCATACTTACAACTGGATTGCCGGATAGTCCGTTTGTTTCCTCTTTTTCGCGCAAAGCCGGAAAAAGAATGAGCTCCTTCTTTTTGCATGTGATTCAATAACTCTTCTGCTAACTCATTGAAGTCAGATTGAATGGAAAGCAGCGCTGGGTTTTCGTTGGCATGTACAGAACAGACTTTTTCCAAAAGCTCCTTCACAACAGGAATTGAATTACGCACATAACGATGATAATTTTCTACAATGAAGTCGATCAGAAAAACCGTGGACCAGTCCTGAACGTGCAAGGGAAGACTTCCAGTGTCTGGTTTAGTATTTTCAATCTCATTTAAAATATCTTCTGGCTTTAATCCTTTTTGCTGACAAGCCCTTTCCAAAGAAAGTTTTCCACCACAGCAATAGTCGAGATCATATTTTATAAAAACCTGTCTGGCTGACGGTAAGGCCAGTACCAGGTCAGAAAGCGATTGATGAATAAGATCATTTACAGTTGCTGTTTGCATACGGATTGGTGTTAGATGAACAAATCTTGCAGTCAGAAAAATGAATAACTATGATTGAAATCATAAAAAGTCAGCGATCAGCGTCATCACCATTTTTGGTTAAATACTTTCTAACCAGTAGATTGGCTTTCAATACCTGAAACTCCAGCTCTGAAACACGGAGTTATCCACTCGCTAAAGGCAAAAACTATAGAGCAGAAAACAAGCTGGTTCACAGATAAGCGTCTGATTTGGGTTGCAATCGTGCTTGTAATTGTTATGCTTGCCATCATGTCTTTTCGCATGATAAAAGAAGCAAACACTAATTCAAATCAGTAAGCAAATTATTTTTGCCCAATATTTTCGCATCGAGTTTTCTGAGAGAAATTTATTCCGCACATAGCGTAAATCATTTCAATTATTTGTAATTAACAAACTAAATGAGTTTACCTTCAAAACAGGTTGGTCTTTGGACTGCCACTTCCCTGGTGGTTGGAAATATGATCGCCTCGGGTTTGTTCATGCTTCCCGCTACGCTGGGAATCTACGGAGGTATTAGCCTGATCGGCTGGCTCATCTCAGGTGCTGGTGCTATCTGTCTTGCACTGGTGTATAGTTGGCTTAGTAAAATGCGGCCACAATCTACGGGTGGACCTTACGCGTTCACACGCGATGGCATTGGAAGCTTTGCTGCCTACCTAGTGGCATGGGGTTATTGGATTTCGGTATGGTCTACTAACGCAGCGATCACTGTTGCATTTGTGAGTTACCTGTCAGCATTTGTTCCTGCCCTCGGTACCAATCCATTTTTGGGTGTGAGTGCGGGCCTAGCGGCAATTTGGTTTTTGACCTGGATAAGCACCCGCGGTATCAAAGCGGCAGGCTCAGTGCAATTGATAACAACCATTTTGAAAATCGCACCACTGCTGGTGATCACGCTGGGCGGATGCTTCTACCTGCACCTGGATTATTTTACACCATTTAACTTAAGCTCACAATCTGATCTATCAGCTATTACAAGCACCACTACCCTTACGCTATTTGCTTTTTTAGGAATGGAGTGCGCTACCATTCCTGCAGAAAGCGTAAGTAATCCGGAGAAAACCATTCCGCGGGCTACCATTCTCGGAACATTACTCACAACATTTATCTACATCACCAGCACGGTGGTTGTGATGGGGCTTCTTCCTCCAGCCATGCTTCATGAATCAAAAGCTCCTTTTGCAGATGCTGCTGCTTCCATCTGGGGTGAAGGTGCACGCTACCTGATGGCGGGTGGAGCGGTAATCTCCACCTTTGGTGCACTGAATGGCTATATACTGATACAGGGACAAATGCCAATGGCCGCTGCCCGCGATCAACTCTTCCCCAAAATCTTCGCAAAAGAAAATAAGAACAGCACTCCGGGTATTGGCATTATTATCTCCAGTGTTTTCATTTCTGTGCTGATGATCATGAACTTTACCAAAAGCCTTGCAGATACTTATAAGTTCATTATACTGCTTTCAACACTTGCCGTGTTGGTGCCTTATCTCTTTTCAGTGATTGCTTTTGTGATCATGGAAGGAAGAGAACATGGTTTCACTTCGCGCAACAGAATAAAACTCTTGGTAGCAGCACTCGCATTTATTTATTCCATGTGGGCGGTGGCCGGATCGGGCGAAGAAACAGTCTTCTGGGGATTCATTTTCCTCATGTCGGGTCTCCCCTTTTACGCCTGGATACAACTTCAACGAAATAAAAAATAACTGAGTCATAAAATGAAATCAACTTGTCATTCTGAATACGGAAAATTAAAATCTATTTTCATCAAGCAGGCTACCGATGCATTCGTGAATGAAGCACACGTTGATCACTATTGGAAACAATTAAATTTTCTATCCAAACCGGAATTCAATCAGGCTATAAAGGAATACAATGGCTTCGAAAAAATAATTGCAAGCTCAGGCGCGCAGGTGTTTCACTTACCTCAAGATTCTTCCGTTACCATGGATTCCATCTATTGCCGTGATGCCGCCATTGCCACCGACTTCGGAATGATTATCTGCAACATGGGTAAGCAGGCACGTAAGCCCGAACCTGCAGCTGAGAAAAAAGCTTTTGAAAATCACGTGATAAAAATATTAGGTTCCATTACAGCACCGGGCACACTGGAAGGTGGTGATGTGGCCTGGATCAACGAGAAAACACTGGCAGTGGGCCACACCTACCGCACCAATGAAGAAGGCATCGCGCAACTAAAGCAGCTGCTTGAGCCGCATGGAGTCGAAGTGCTGGTTGCGGAAATGCCGCATTACAAAGGTCCTTCGGATGTTTTTCATCTGATGTCTGTGTTC
>CAZNCO010000128.1:0-9761 GCA_964571345.1 uncultured Ohtaekwangia sp. | reverse complement strand
CTGTCATATATTATATCACATGATGGCAGGTATGGCACGCGTTGTCAGTTACGAAAACTCACCGCCCAACACACAGATCACCTCAAACGATCAGAAGAAAGCATTCAAGGAAGACCGTATGAAGTACATCTGGGGGCAAACGAAATTCGCTACCGATGCGGTGTTTGGTTACGTTAATTTGGTAGGCAACAAGAGCATTTTGAATGCTACGTACAGAGTCAGCTATAAAAACAAGTACGAGTTCCAGCCCGACTATCAGCTCTTTTTGGACAAGAGACAATTCTTTGCTGTGTATGCGGGTGCAGATATCCGAAACACATTTCAGGTAACTGAAAACGGCAAGAGGGTTGACCGAAAAGTAGGGATCATCGGTGTTCGGTATTTGCTGCCGATGTTCATTCAATCTGAACTGCGTGTGGATCACCTGGGAAATGTACGTTTCCAAGTCGCACGAAATGACATGCCGCTTACCCGGAGATTGCGCATGAGTGTGTCAGCCAATACGGATCGGGAATTCAACATCGATTTCGATGAGTACATTGGAAAGCGCCTGGCCATTCACGCCTCTTATGACTCAGATTACAAATACGGGGTTGGCCTTACCGTAAATTGGTAGTATTGATGCCCGAAGAATTTTAAGTAAAAATAAAATCTCAGCCTATGAATAAGAAAAAAGGATCTGTCAGAAGCCTGATTTTGAGAAACACATTTATCATGTTGGCAATGCTATCAGTATCCTTGCTTGTCGGCACCGTAGGTTATCGCTTCACCGGTCGATTCTCATGGATGGATTCGTTTCTCAACGCGGCCATGATCCTCACCGGCATGGGCCCGGTGCACGACCCCGTTGGCAATGGGGGAAAATTTTTTTCCGCCATGTTTGCCCTTTACAGCGGTGTTATTTTTCTCTCTTCAGTGGCTATTTTTATTTTTCCGGTGTTGGAACATTTTTTCCGCGAAAACAAATGAGGTCTACAAGTTGCCCGACATACTATTTATCCTAATATCCTAATGCAAATTGTGAGCAATGAAACATCTTAAAAAACTAATCAATTGCCCTTTAACCCTATACTACAAAATACTCATTCTATTGGTCTCATGCTTCATTAATGGCTGTAGTCTATTCCATCGTGGTACATTGCTCAAGCATTATAAATCCGCAGGCTATATTGATTGCGACAAGGACTCAACAAACGACATATGCAAGGGAAGGGAGTTTGTGAAAATGGGCTTATTCAGTTCTACTGAAATTGGCGAAGAAGAAAGAGAAACCGCTAAAACAATTTGGAATTTACTGGGAGAAGGACAAGCAGCCCTTATAGAAAAACTTAATCAGCGCTACAAGGAGAATGATACTTTTAAAAAAGAATTGGACAACAAGTATATAAAGGTAGAAGAAAGCTACGACTTTACAGTTAAAAAAGTACGCCTTGTTATTTCTACAAAAAAGTTGATTGACAACAATCCCAAGAGTGCTACTTATTCGCTTGCCGATAGGATACAGAACCTAAAATTCAAAATTACTTTTAAAGATACTGGAGTGACCTTTTTAAAATGGAATAAGTTTACGACCGAGTTTGGAGAAATTGATTTGGGTGACATTACTTATGAACGTAATGCAGAAGCTACTTTAGGCGCGGGCAGTGATGAAACCGTAGCAAAGGCGGAAATAAAAGGGGGAGTGACAAGGTCAGAGGAAGTGAAATTAAGAAGAAACTATGCAAAGTTAAACGGCATGTTTTCTAAGGACAGTCTGGTTGTATATCTACAAGGAACCCGGGAAATAGATTTAGACGGAAACATAACCATCGAAGCAACCTTAAAATTCAAGGAAAAGAAAGGATATTTTATTGACATGGGGAATCTAAAAA
This sequence comes from uncultured Ohtaekwangia sp., assembly GCA_964571345.1. Taxonomy (GTDB): domain Bacteria; phylum Bacteroidota; class Bacteroidia; order Cytophagales; family Cyclobacteriaceae; genus ELB16-189. The sequence continues at coordinate 7,890 of CAZNCO010000128.1, read as the reverse complement.
AGCTGAAGGGCAATTATTTACATTTTGATAGCGTTCAACCGAGCTTTCAGGTAAAACTCGTGCCAGAATATACAGAAACAAAACCACTAACGATTTCTTTCGATTATCATTACTCGTATAGGCACGTAATCAAAAATGCAAATACCTACGACGAAAGTGATGATAAGGTAACTTTCATCGATGGTTCTGGGCAAGATAATTCAGTTATTCTTCTTAATAACAATGAAATTTTTCCGGATAGGTATTCTATTTTCTCTGATGACTCTATTCCATTAGAATTGCATAACCCAGACATACTTAATGTAAAAAACAGCCATGAGTCTTATAAAGTTGAATGTGCCAGCAAGCCATCAGACATTCCACTCTGGTTTTGTTCGGAGGAACAGGCAGCAGAGTTTTATGGATGTCTAAGATATTGGGGAAAGATGAATCCATCTGACGAAACGATTATTCGAATTGGATGCTACGAACTGCGCTGGGCCGGTAACCCATTCACTTATCATACGGCCCATATTTTCGATTTTGCTGAGATACGAAAACTATAAAAATATATCTGGGTCATGAAACATTAAGCAAGGATAGTGAGATAAAAATAAAGTAACTGAAAATAAATTAGCTAAATCACTAGCCCATGGAACATCAACAATACACCTGCCCAATGCATCCGGAAGTTGTAAAAGACGCAACGGGCAAATGCCCGAAGTGTGGAATGAACCTCGTTCCCTTGAAAAAACAAGGTGACGAAAATGGTCAATCACATCATGCTCACGTGCACAGTCATGATCATTTAAAACGGCAAGAAAAGGGAGGTGATAAAGGCGAATACTATTGCCCGATGTTATGCGAGGGCGATAAAAAATATGCTGAGCCAGGCGACTGCCCGGTTTGCGGCATGCACCTGGTGAAAGAACAAAAGCTTAAGCCTGCTTCGAAAGAGTACACCTGTCCGATGCACCCGGAAATAATTCGCAACGAACCAGGGAGCTGTCCGATCTGCGGTATGGAGCTTGTTCCCAGAGTTGTTCAAAAAGACAATGACGAAGAAGAGGCCGCCTACAAAGCAATGCTCAGCAGATTTTGGATTGCCACTATTTTCACAATTCCTGTCTTTGCAATCGCGATGGCTGAAATGATTGGGATACATCTCTCTCATCTGTTGCCGAAGTCATCATGGGGTTGGGTGCAACTCATCCTTTCAACGCCAGTAATCTTTTATAGCAGTGGAGATTTTTTTAAGCGAGGTTATCTTTCAGTTGTGCGCTGGTCGCCCAATATGTGGACGTTGATCTCGCTTGGCGCAGGAGCAGCTTATCTATTCAGCATTGTAGCGCTGATATTTCCTGAAATATTTCCCGATCAATTTAAAATGGAGGGAGCCGTTCATTTGTACTTCGAAGCGGCTACAGTAATTCTCACACTAATCCTGCTGGGACAGGTATTAGAGTTAAAAGCAAGAGGTCAAACCAACAGCGCCATTCGCGCCTTGCTCAACCTGGTTCCGCCAGAAGCTACCGTTATTAGAAATGGCCAGGAGCAGAAAATCCCTTTGGAGCATGTAGTGACCAACGACATTTTGAAAATAAAACCCGGAGAAAAAATACCCGTGGACGGTGAAGTAACAAGTGGTCATTCTACCATTGATGAGTCTATGATCACAGGCGAACCGGTGCCCGTTGAAAAAAAGGAAGGTGACCTTGTGACTGGCGGAACATTAAACAGGACTGGAAGTTTCGAAATGAAAGCGTTAAAAGTTGGATCGGATACACTTCTTGCGCAAATCATAGACATGGTAAACAAGGCAAGCCGCTCAAAAGCGCCCATTCAAAATTTGGCAGACAAAGTTTCCGGCTATTTTGTACCAATAGTTGTTGCCATCGCCATCCTTTCGTTTGTTGCATGGGCAGTTTGGGGGCCAGAGCCTTCTTTAGTTTTCGCATTTGCCAATGCCGTTACCGTTCTCATCATTGCTTGCCCTTGTGCATTGGGTTTGGCAACGCCTATGTCAATCATGGTAGGTACCGGAAAGGGAGCTACAGCGGGAGTACTGATCAGGGAAGCAAAAGTGATCGAAGAAATGAAGCATGTGAATGTGCTCTTGATTGATAAGACAGGAACGATCACCGAAGGGAAACCTTCCCTGAAATCAGTCAGGTCATTCGATAGCTCCACCACAGACGATGAAACGTTGCGATTGGCCGCCTCACTTGAAGCAAACAGTGAACACCCACTGGCGGAAGCCATAGTGAATGCTGCAAAAAATAAAAAACTTCAACCGCTTCACGTCAACAACTTCGAATCGATTACAGGGCATGGCGTTACCGGCAACATTGATGGCAAGCTGGTAGCTGTTGGCAATTCAAAAATGATTGCCGCTAAAAATATTAGCCTCAATGATGATTGGCGCAAGGAGATGGAACAAAAACAGTCGCAAGGCGAAACTGTAATGTTCATAGTAATTGACAATCAGGTGTCGGGTTACGTCAGTGCGTCCGATCCAATCAAGGCCACATCAAAAAATGCGATTCAACAATTGCAGAACCAAGGAGTAAGCGTCATCATGCTCACAGGTGACAATAGAAATACTGCCAAGGGTGTTGCTGAAGAACTAGGTCTTGACGGCTACGAAGCTGAATTTCTTCCTGCCGATAAACTCAATAAAGTAAAAGAGCTTCAGCAAAACGGAAAGATCGTTGCAATGGCTGGTGATGGAATTAACGATGCTCCTGCCTTGGCTCAAGCAAATGTTGGCATTGCGATGGGGACAGGTACAGACGCTGCCATTCAAAGTGCGGGGATCACACTCGTAAAAGGCGATTTGCAAGGAATCATTCGTGCAAAAAAATTGAGCAATGAAGTGATGAGCAACATAAAGCAAAATTTATTCTTCGCCTTCGTGTACAATGTAGTTGGGATACCTGTTGCTGCAGGATTACTCTATCCGATAACCGGGCTACTACTGAGCCCCATGCTGGCGGCACTTGCGATGAGCCTGAGTTCAGTTTCGGTGGTGGTTAACAGTTTGAGATTGCGGACAAAAAACATATAATGAAATGACTACATCAAAAGATCATTGGGAAAAAATTTACGCGACGAAGGAAGAGACGGATTTTAGTTGGTTTCAACCTTACCCTAAAACATCGATGCAGTTTATCAACTTATTCAATCTTCCTAAAAGTGCCCAAATCATCGACATTGGTGGTGGTGACAGTCACTTGGTAGATGCACTCATTGAATTGGGTTACATGAATATTTGTGTCCTCGATATTTCGGCAAAAGCTATTGAACGTGCGAAGTTAAGGTTAGGCACTAAAGCTGATACAGTACAATGGATTGTGTCAGACGTTATCGAGTTTGAAACTTCTGAGCAGTTTGATTTCTGGCATGATCGTGCTGCTTTTCATTTCTTAACTTCAGAAGTACAGATCGCTCGGTATCTATCAATCGTGGCCAAGTCTATCAAACCAAATGGTCATTTAGTATTGGGCACGTTTTCGGAAAAAGGCCCAAAGAAATGCAGCGGGTTGGAAATCAAACAATATACCGAAGTTTCGATGTCATCCTTGTTCGAAAAGGACTTTAGACGAATAAAGTGCATAGAAGAAAATCACTCGACACCTTTAAATACAATCCAGAACTTTGTCTATTGCAGCTTTCAAAAACTCAAACATTCCCAATCCCAAATGAGATGATCCATAAACTATTTTACTTATTTCTGGTTACGCTCTTAGCATGCTCGGGCAGGATGGACAGTGACCTTACTAAAGTCAGGCTGAAAGAACTCGAAGGCCAACCAATCAATCTCAGTCAATTCGAAGGTAAAACTGTATTCATCAATTTTTGGGCAACCTGGTGCAAACCTTGTATTCAGGAAATGCCTACAATCGAAATTTTACAAGACAAATTGAAGAATGAGAAAATAGTTTTCTTGTTTGCTTCCAACTAAGAGATCGAGCGAATTCAAAAATTCATGGAGAAGCGACCCTATAAATTTCACTACGTCCATCTTGAAAACACGGAACAGCTGAAGATTCAAGCACTCCCAACCACATTCATTTTTAACGGTAAAGGTGAGTTGAAATTTTCAGAATCAGGTTTTCGCAAATGGGACGATGCTACCAACATTGAGCTGATAACTAAAATAATGACTAGCGATGAAAAATAAATTTTACTTAATTCTATTGATGGCTTTTGCCTGTGCCCCCAATAAGAATTCAGACGAGGAAAAACCCCAAATCCAATTTCTTATTTCCCCTGTGAAAGAGAAAAGTGGTGAACCTTCCCTTTTCGCTGATAAAGACGGAAAGGTTTATATGTCATGGCTTTGTGCAGGCGGTTTGGCTTACAAGGTGGGAAGCCATGCTTGCTGATGTGGGAATAGCGCTGTTAAAAATATTGAATGCAGCCAGAATTCAAAGGATGAATTTTAAGATAAAGCCATGATAAACATTTCAAAAAAGATATGGATTGTTGTGCTTCTGATGTTTGCAGCATTACACGCCTCACCACAGGCAAAAATAGATTCTACTTTCAATAGGATACCAATCAACTACCGGCAATTCCTGGCACTGGTAGGAAAAAGTAATCTCAATTATGCTGCTCAAAAATTGAATCTCAACATTTCATTTGCAAACGTAGAAATGGCTAAGATCTTCCCTGATCCTGAAATTGGTGTTGGCTGGTTTGATAATGGCATGAGCAGAATGGGAATGGGTTATGGGTTTAATAGTAGTATTATCAGACTGATTGAATTGGGCGGAGTACGCAAAGCACGTATTGATCTTGCTAAAAGTGAAACAATATTAACCTCGCATGTCCTTCAGAATTATTTACGGAACCTAAGGGCTGATGCCACATTGAATTATTTAGCCGCTTTGGAAAATAAGTATTTATTGGATGTCAAGATTAATTCTTATCGCCTGATGAATCAAATAGCTGGTTTGGACAGCCTGCGTTTTCAAAAAGGATCAATTACGGAAATGGATTGGCGTCAGTCAAAAATTGAATCTGCAACGATGCTCAATGGAGCATATGAGTCTCTTATCAATTGGAAAGCGAGCTTGTTGGACATCGGCTTAATGGTGAGCAAACACAATAGTGACAGTTTATATTTTCCTGTCGGTGATTTCAGCAAATTTGAGCGTGACATTAATTTATCCAACTTGATCATAGAAGCACAAAATAATCGGGCTGATTTGCTTGCAGCTTCTCAAAATAAAGCGGTGACGCAAAAAATGGTGCAACTGGCGAAAGCCAATCGAGTGGGGCATTTGGAGGTGGGGCTTCGGGTTGGTTTTGCATCTTATGATTATAACATAGTCGCACCAACGCCATCGTTTACCCAAATTTCAGGTGGCATCGCTTTTCCGATAAAATTTTCCAATAAGTATGCTGGGGAACTTAAAATGGCCCACTATGCTAATCTGCAAGCTGACCTGCTTTACAAGCAAGCGGAAGTACAAATCCAGATTGAAGTAACTCAGGCTTATCAAAATTACGTGACTACAAAACAACGGATGTCTCAATTCAAAAATGGGCTGCTTAATGAAACCAGGAGAGTTCGGGATGGGAAAATATACAGCTACCAACGTGGTGCCACCACCATCTTGGAAGTACTTATCACGCAGCGTACGTACAACGATATTCAGGAAAAATATTATACAACCCTGTATGACTATGCATCTGCCCTTGTAGAATTAGAGCGGGCTGTGGGTATATGGGACATAGATTTTTAAATTTGAAAACTATAACAAAATACAAGATGAAATATTTTGTGATGGTAGCTTTTGCGCTAACATTAGGCAGGGCAAAAGCTCAGGAAACAGATACATCAAAACTGATAATCAACAATCGCGTGGTTTGGGGGGTTCAATTAGGTTTAACTCAATCGCAACTGCGAGGGCAGGATATTGGAAAACTCTCTTCCAATGGGGCTTCGACTCCGATACTTGGCCCTCATTTTGGAGTAACACTCAATGCCATGTTAAGTGATCACTTTTGGTTGAAACATGAATTGATGATGACACAAAAAGGCGCAGGCATTACGTTAATGGATTCGATCAATGGTGAGTACAAATCGGATTTGAAATGGTGGTCGATTGATTTGTTCCCCATCAGTCCTTGCTGGAGGTACAACGGCTTTAGGGCGTATGCAGGGCCCTATTTGAGCGTGTTAGTTGATGCACGAATTCGCAAAAAAAATGCTAATGGTGCATTTGAAAATGATCATAGCATTTTCGGGAGTGGGAGAAGTTTTCAAAATCAGTCGAACTATATGCAAAAGTTCGACTATGGATTTAATGTAGGGTTGGAATATCAATTCCGAAATGGGTTCAATATCAGCGCTAAATATACACGTGGTTTTGCTGAGCTTTTAGATTGGGCTAATTCCATTACGATCGGTAAGCCATCTGACCCCACGTCAATTTCAATTTATAACGAATACCTGAATTTTTCCATAGGTTACAATTTTATCAAGACGAGATAAGATGCTCCATTTAAAAGACTCAATGCACTTAGTGAAAATATGATTGATTTACACCACCTATTGGCTAAAGGATTTGATATTTACAAATTGCTTGTCTTGCCGTCATTGGAACACTCCTGCCGAGTTGAATTTAAGAATCTGGCTTTTGAAAATTGGATGATACTAGTAACATTGAACTGATAACTAAAATAATGACTAAACGATGAAAAATAAATTTTACTTAATTCTGTTGATGGCTATTGCCTGCACCCCTACGAAAAACTCAGATGAGCAAAAATTTGAAATTCAAGCCCTTACTTCCCCGGTGAAAGGAAAAAGTGGTGAGCCATTTCTTTTCACAGATAAGGACGGAATGGTTTACATGTCATGGATTGAGAAGAGCGATACAGGTTCAGCTTTTAAGTTTTCACGCCTTCAGAATGATAACTGGTCTTCACCTGTTACAATTGCGAATGGCAAAACGTGGTTCGTAAATTGGGCTGACTATCCTATGATCGCTGCTAGCGGAAAGCAACTTGTTGCACATTTTCTGGACAAAAGCGGAGAAAGTACTTATGCCTATGATGTGAAGCTGACAACATCAAACGACAGCGGTAATAATTGGTCTGACCCGGTTGTATTCAATGAAGACAAAAAGGAAGCGGAACACGGTTTCGTTTCGCTACTTCCTTATGGAGATAATTTCTTCATAACATGGCTCGATGGAAGAAACACCGTGATGGAGGGCATGGAAAAAATGGATCATCATGAAGGTCATCATGGATCAATGAGTCTTCGCGCTGCAATCGTCGACTCCAAAGGAAATAAAATAAATGAATGGGAGATCGATAATAAAACTTGCGATTGCTGCCAGACCAGCGCAGCCATTACAAGTAATGGGCCTGTTGTGATTTACCGGGACAGATCTGATGAAGAGATTCGCGACATGTCAATCGTGCGTTTGATCAACGGCCAATGGACGAAATCAGAATCTATTTATAACGACAACTGGAAAATTGCGGGCTGTCCCGTGAATGGCCCTCGTTCTGTTTCAAAAGATAATAATCTTGCGGTAGCTTGGTTTTCTGTTGCAAACGACACTGCACAGGTGAAGGTAATTTTTTCATCTGATGGAGGCGCGACCTTTGGTAAACCGGTTCGGGTTGATGAAGGGAGCGCAATAGGGAGAGTCGATATAGAAATGGCGGACGATGGCAGTGTAATAGTTAGCTGGATGGAAGGTACAGAGATCAAACTTGCTAAGGTTCATTCAGACGGCACGAAAGAACCTTCAACAACAATTGCCTCTTCTTCCGAGTCGTGGTCAAGTGGGTTTCCACAACTGACAAACTCAGGAAATAAATGGATCTTCGCCTGGACAGATGACAAAGAGAAGACGATAAAAGTGGCAAAGCTGACATGGTAAA
>CAZNCO010000127.1:0-9766 GCA_964571345.1 uncultured Ohtaekwangia sp. | reverse complement strand
ACCCCGTTTAGTCTTATCATCGGTACGTTCAAGATATGATTTATTTTATCAGAGAGGGTAACATTGTATAGTCTATGATCAATACTGACTGCATCAATATGCTGATGTGGCCAAGGGTAGCCAAATGCAATTTCGTTTTTATCTAAAAGCTGACATTCGACCTGGCGGGCATATAATTTCTGAACTTCTAATAAACCATAACTGGTTATTTTTCCAAACATCTCACCTGTTCCAAACCATGCATTATCCTGATCATCGACATAAAACGATTGAAGCAAGGACTTGCGACAATAAGGTTCAATTAGTTCGTTGTATTTATAAGGTTTGATTAACCCGTTTTCGAAATAACTGACTTTTCCAGAAAAAGTTCTAAACCAAATCCGACCTTTTGAATCTTCCTTAATTCCAAAAACAACCGGATCTGTTATGCCTTCACTGACATGATAATAGTTTATTTTTTCTCCATCGAACCGAGCAACACCGTTATCCGTTGCAATCCAGATAAACCCTGTGCTATCCTGATATATTTCGTAAACCTCGTTGCTCGGCAATCCTTCATCTAAACCATAGTGACTAAAAGAAATCGTTTGAGCATAACCCGACAACAAGTGACCTAAAAAGCACAAGAAAATAATCCCTCTCATCGGTGTAGCAATATTCAACCTATCGCAATGTAACTTTTTTTAAAAAAGCTTAATTGCTTAGCTTGGAAATTTTATCATGTAATTCACTAAAAAAGATGACGCAAAAAGCATCCAAAGGTCAAAATCTCAATTATCGGATAATTGTCATCGGTGTTTTATAAGACCCAATACAACTTCCAGAAAGTATCACAAAATACACTCCATTAGCTAAGTCAGCACCATCCCAATTATTGTTATAGTTATCTGTACGAAATACCTCCTCGCCCCATCGGTTAAAAACCTGAAAAGTAAGCTCGCCTTTTAGGTCGTCTTGTATTTTATAATAATCATTTTTTGAGTCGCCATTTGGCGTAATTACGTTTGGCACCTTGGAGATATCAAGTTCAGGTCTGACGAATCGAATGGTATCGACAGCGCTGCCACAACCATTTATTACCTCTACCCAATACGTTCCGTAGTCTTTTACATCAAACGAATTTCTGGTCGATCCATTTTGCCATTGAAAAGTAAACCCTGTCGGGTTATCCATCGGCTTCAACAGACTAGGCTCAAAATTGCATAATGATTGGTCCGGGCCAAAAGAGAATGAAGGAGGTGAGGTGGAGAAAGTGACAAATATGGAGTCATATTTATTCTTGCAGCCTTGCGCTTCCAACCAATACCAACCACTATTAGTTACTACAATACTTTGCGAGGTAGAGCCATTGCTCCACAGTAATTTGTTAGAATTTGCATCCAAATGCGAGTCGATTGTGTATTGATTCACATTACACAGCTGAACATCTGAGCCCAATGTAAAATCTGGAGGCGAAGACATAAAAGTAACATAAACTGAGTCGCGGGAAACGGAACACGCACCAATTACCTCCAACCAGTACAAATTCGTCTGAGTGACAGTAATCCCTTGAGTAGTTGCGCCCGTGCTCCATTTAAGTTGGTAGTTAGCCGGGTTGATGTGAGAATCAATAAAATAGTTATTCACGTCACACAATGAAACATCTGCACCTAAATTTGGTTTGGGCGCAACTCCGGTATTGAAAATTAGCTCTTGTTGCTGCAGCAAATTATTAACAGGGACAGAAGATGACGCCCAAGTGGCTACACTATTATCGAATCGAATTGACGAAGAACAAGCTGTATTACTAGATGAGAGATTTGCAGTGAAGGTATTGTCGGCATCTACACTCGCCATAAAAACACCAAAATACGGAGTCGAAAGATGAGATGCATCTAAACCTCCTTGTTGGCTTGGCACTGATTTTACTTCATAAAGCTGTACTCCGTCTGGTGATCCAGTAATATTTAGAACATCAAGTTTCTGCGTTCCATCAGCAAGTGATAAAGTTTTACCTGTCCAATTGGATGTGTATTGATACGTACTTACATCGCCAATAGGAGCACCTGAAAAAACTCTTTGAGGATTGTATTTCAATTTCCCATCAAAATGATTTGGTGACTTGTCATAAATTATATCGCCCGAGATTTCATCAAAGTTCCAATACCCTATCAGTCCAGTCTCGCTTCCTGTAATCTTCCTACACATATCCTTTTTTACCTCATCTTGAGTTAAAGCACGATTCCAGACTCTGACTTCATCAAGACTTGCCTTAGATCGATAGATTGTGCCCGCATTTGTATATTGATATCCAATTTTTGCAGTATCATTCGAATAGCTGGTTGCCATTGGTAAACTTGAATCTCCAACCAAAAAACCTCCAACATCATTTCCGTTTAAGTAAAGCGATACGTCACTTGGCGAACGCATAACAACCCCCACGTGCACCCACCTACCTGTAACGTCAGGGAAATTCGCGGCAAGTCCTCTTCTAAATGCGGGATTATAGCCACCAGCCCCATCACCAATCTCCGCTAATAGTTCAGTCGGGGTTGCATAAAACCAAAACCCCCGGTACATGAAATTTGTATTGTCATTCGTTACAAAAATCGGAAAGAGTGAAGTGGCCCCCTGTTCAAATTTAATCCAGGCAGATGCTGATATGGGTAGTGATAAGTTGTGGTAATGTGAGCCGATCTCAATATAATCATTAACACCATCGAAGGAAATGGCATGACCTGAACCAATACTGTCTATTTGAGAAAAGCCACTTAAAGAAATGAAAAATAGCGGTAGAATAAATTTCATTGTTCATGATTTGACTGCTTTAAATTTATCATAAAATTTAATGAGTAGTTCCGACTCGGTTTCCCAGGAATACTTTGAAGCAACCAAAGCACGACCTCTCTCCCCCATTTTCTTTGCTTCTTCTCTGTCCGTGAAAATAAATTGAATTCCTTGAGCAACTTCAGTTTCATTCTCGGGATCAACAAGGATTCCGCATCCTGCTTCTTTCACGAACCCAGCCAATTCTCCAAACTTGCTGGCTATCACTGGAAGTCCAGCAGCCATGTACTCAAATAACTTGACAGGATAGTTTGTTTTATATCGTTCGATGGGCTGAGGTATAATGATTCCAGCCCGAGCATGCATCATGCAGTCAATCATCTTATCAAAGGAAAGCCATCCTAAAAATTGAATGGGATATTTCAAAACGTCCTTCTCTAATTCGGAAGGTGAAAAACTTCCACCCAATTGAAATTCAAAATTACATCTCTGTTTTGCCAGCGATGCTGCACTTGCCATCGCCAATATGCCTCGAGCTTTGCTTAGTAGGCCAACATAAACTAAAGTATTATTTCGTTCATAATATGGAATAAACTTTTCATCAAACTGTTTTACAATAGGAAAATTCCGAATCAAGACAGTCTTTCTCTTCGGAAAATATCTGGCAATTACCGGCTCAGCCACGATGACGCCATCAAATATCCAGCCTGAAATCTTCTCAATAACAATATAAATCCATTTGTAAATCGTCTTTACTCCCCATGGCAACCAATGCTGATAATCTATTTGCAGGGGCGTATCTTCGTGTGCATCATACACCACTTTTCGTCCCAGCAATTTCAACCATATACCAATGACTAAAAGTTCAGAGTCATGCAAATGAAAAACTGAATCCTTGTCCTGGCGCAGGGCTTGTTTAAAAACATACCATGGGCACAGGATCAGCTTCTTCCACCCCTTGAGATGAACGGGCACCGAAATAATCCTGACACCATTTGCTAACTCATCTTTCATGGTTGGGATAATAATCGTAACCTGATGACCTGCCTGCGAAAGCCAAGTGGCCTCCTTATGAAAAATGCGTGTGTCAAAAGGCTTGTGACCTGAGTTGGCCAACATGCAAATCTTTACTTTGTAGTTCTCAGTTTTCACAAACGGATCCAATTTTCCGGAAGCAGGTCTTTGGTATTATAAAACCGCGCGGCATAAGTAGGCAATATGTTTTTATTGTAATTGGTTTGAAACCACTTTACTGGTGCAACCACTGATTTATTTTTAACTGGGTTCAGCCATGCACTCCACCAACTGAAGGTGCTATTTGCGATAATCTGATGCTCACACAAGGACATCAAAATCAAATCCTCAGAAGCATGAACAGGTGTATTATGAGAAACAAACTCTGCATCGGGTAGGAACGTCAAATTCTGCCTACACCAATTCATATCATCAGAGAAAATGAAAAATTTTGGATTGCTGATTTGACGCTTGATTTCATTGACAGCCTTTTCATAATAATCCAACGAAAGCGTGCCGAAAAAAGAATTGTAGTTTGACTTGGAGGCATAATCTCCTCGTCTCAAATGGACTGCAACACTATTTGTCATCTGAACCTTCTCTCTCCATTTTATGAATGACTCCGAAACGCTGTTTTTAAGAGTAAATTGTAATCTCAATTGCGATTCGAATTCCTTAAAATATTTTTCGCTTTGCCAGTATCCAGACAGATAAATAGGTGTTGGCACCTGAAAAAAATCTTCGTAGTAATGATAATGGGGCTGCGCAAGAACACGTGGACAACGTAAGTAATTTTCTTGCTTGTTGATAAACCGGGTAACAAAGTTTGAACCCGTGAACTGATGAATCTCTTCACGGGAAGCAACCCCGGCATCAATGTTAAATTGATTCAATCCAAATGTTCTCGATTGACCTTTCGTGTCATAGGTGTACAAATCCAGTTTGAGCGGCTCACCCTTTTTCCATGCGAGTGCCCGGGCAGCCGCATATTGAAACAGCTGATTACCAAGACCTCCCCGAATGCGCGCAATGATCATTATTATTTTGCTATACTTGCGCTAAAATAAGGCTAATGGGGCTGAAACAAAAAATAAAATCATTTCCTGGATTCTACAGCTTCCTCCTGGCCGTCCTGAACACCACCGGCTATTTTGACAAGCGATTTCATTACTTCTTTCCCAGGTATACACTTAACGATTTCTGGCAGAAAAGGATCGACCTCGTAAAAAGCAGCCCTGATAATGAGAAAATAAAAACCGTAAAGGATGCAGGAAAAATATTCCCCGATTATCAACGGATGCACAATGGATTGAAGATTACGCTAGGCAGCTATTATGATTATGGCAACACAGTACTTCTGCAAACTAATAAAGGCATTCATGAGCCGCAGGAGGAATATGTATTCCAGGAGGCATTGAAACTTCTTCCTGCAAAAGCCACCATGATGGAACTTGGAAGTTTCTGGTCCTTTTACTCCATGTGGTTTGCAAGCTGGATCGAGGGAGCAAGGGCATTCATGATAGAACCGGATCCGCACAAAATGAATTTTGGGAAATTGAATTTTAAGTTAAACAACTTGAAAGGAGTTTTTGATCTTGGATTTATTTCGGATGAAACCAATTTAAAAAAGTCTATTCCTACTTACTCCGTTGATTATCTTATGGACAAGCACCGGATCGGGTTTCTGGACCTTCTCCACAGCGACATTCAAGGGTATGAATTGAAGATGCTGCACGGAGCAGCCTCCGCTCTAAAGGAAAAGAAAGTTGGCTTTGTTTTTATTTCAACTCATTCAAATCAACTACACTACGATTGTATTAATCAACTAAAGTCATTTGGGTACACCATTATTTGCTCGGCCGATTTGGATGAGACCTATTCGTGGGATGGATTGATTGTGGCGCAGGCTGATAATTATTCAGAACCGCTAAGAGCCTTTATCAGCAAAAGAACTAACCACCAATAATTTCACGCAACCACATGAAAAATCAGGAACAATGGTTTGCAACTAAATACGAACAGAGAGGCAACGCTTTTAGGGCATCAAGAAATACAAAATACTTAAGCACTTCGTCTCGCCTGATGGCGGATATTACTGCGAACTTCTATCAGCATTATCTAACTATTTACGCCAAAGGCAAATTAATCGATCTGGGATGTGGAAATGTTCCCTTTTATAGTCTATATAAAAATCTGGCCACCGAGATTATTTGCGTTGATTGGCCCAACACCGCACATAAGAACAGCTATTTGGATTTCGAGTGTGATCTGAATAAACCTTTGCCAATTGCAGAAAATACTTTTGATACGATTATTATATCGGAAGTACTGGAGCATATTTCCAATCCCGAACTTACCTGGTCGGAAATGGCTCGCATCTTAAAACCAGATGGAAAAATCATTTTGAGCGTTCCTTTTCTTTACAAAATACATGAGGCCCCGCATGACTATTTCCGCTACACCGAATTTGCTTTGAAAAACTTTGCTCAAAAAAACCACCTAAAAGTGCTTGAACTGAAGACTTTTGGAGGTTTACCGGAAGTACTCACCGATATCTTTGCAAAAAAAATAATACAACTTCCTTTAGTTGGCAAAACATTGTCGAGCTGGCTTCAAACGTTTTGCCTGTTCTTCGTAAATACCAAAATCGGGAAAAGAATATCTACGAATACTGGTGTCGCTTATCCACTGGGCTATTTTATGGTGGTCGAAAAGAAATAAAATATGGCAAGTTTTTTCTTCAATTGCATCAAGCATTTCGGATTTTTCGCAGGGCTCATTGTTTATTTAAAAATAAAAATTCTAAAAACCGAAACCATTAAACTTCCTGGTTATAAGTCACCCATTCATCTTCGTTCAAAGTCGTCAGACATAACTTCCTTTCGGGAAATTTTTTTTCGTAAAGAATACGACATTGAAATGCCCGCCAACTTTATACCTCGTGTGATCGTTGATGCAGGTGCCAATGTGGGATACACCTCCATCTTTTTTGCAAAAAAGTATAGTGGCGCAAAAATATTTTCATTAGAGCCAGAGGAGGAAAATTTTAAAACTTTAAAACTCAATGTTGGAAATTACGGACAAATAACACCGCTTCAACTCGCGCTGTGGTCTAGTAAGGGCATTATTGAAATTATGGACCAAGGTTACGGAAACAGAGGATTTACCATAGCAGACTTTGACGTAAGCCATTCCCGGTCGAGCATCCCGTGTACGACCGTTCCTGATCTGGTTCAAGACTACCAACTGGCAAACATTGACATTTTAAAAATGGACATTGAGGGCAGTGAAAAAGAAGTTTTTTCATCGGACTGTGATAAGTGGCTTCCCCTAACAAAGTGCCTTATCGTTGAACTGCACGATCGTATGAAAGCAGGCTGTTCTCGATCCGTATTCAAAGCAATTTCCAATTACAATTTTGAATTTTCGTTGCGAGGCGAAAATCTGATCTTTTTCAACAAGGATCTGATTTGATTGGGCTAGGTTATTAACGAGCGAGAAGTTGCGCGTAGATTTCTTCCAATTTCTCTACCTGAATTTTGGCATTAAATTCCTTGGTCACCTTTTCTCTTCCATTCCGGCCAAACTGACTGATGTTTTCAGGATGTTTGAGGATTTCCTCGAGGCATCCTTTTAACGAATCAAGATCATTTTCTTTTGCCAAATACCCATGTTCACCATCAACCACTATCTCAGGAATATCTGAATGTTGAGTAGAGACAATTGCCATTCCGGTAGCCATGGCGTCAACAATTGCCATTGGAGTTCCTTCCTTGTTATTTTTTTTTCCGGTGCGACTTGCCTGAATTAACACATGGCAATCCTGTGCTTTACGTATAAAAAAATCATAAGGCTTGTACCCATGCATAACGACCCGCCCCCCCAGCCCTGATTTTGTAATTTCTTGCAACACTTGTGGCCTCAAAATACCATCACCAATAATATCAAGGGAAAATTCATACTTATCCTTGAGTTGTGATAAGGCCTGAATAGCAAGTTCAATTCCCTTTTTTTCAACAAAACTCGAAGCCATCAAAAAACGAACTGGTTCATCTGAACTCACAGAACGTAGCTTGAACTCAATCTTATCAACTTCAATGCCTAAATGGTGAATCCGGATCTTTTCCTCATCACATCCCAATTTCATTATAGCGGTTTTCATGTAGGGCCCCAGAACCAATATCATATCGGCTTGTTTAAAAAGCATTTGGTATCGGCTATGGTTTATTTTGTCAATGGGAAAAGAAAAAGCATCATCCCCATAAAAACTGCAAACCATGGGGATATTAAGTTTACGTTTAAGCCCGATCATCTTCACCCCATGGTATCCAAAGTGAACATGTAAAACCCGGACATTGTATTCTTCACACCTTCGAAGAAAGAACCAGAAATATCCAAAGGTTTTAAAATACAACAACTCAAAAATTTGTCGTGGCTTCGAAAAATCGTCAAGGCTGAATAAGTGTTTTATTGGGTACAAACCCGGATTTTCTTTTACGCGCGTGAGCATGATCGGCTCATGCAAATTCAAATTTGCAAGGATTTTATAAATCCAATTTTCAGGTATTGAAAGATATTTTGAAATGTAATGGGCTACTACCGGTTTGCTCATTTAAGACTTTTATAGAATTCAACTGTCATACGAATACCAGATTCAAAATCCACCTTTGGCATCCACCCAAGTTCACGTTGCAATAAACCAATGTCTGTTATATAGTCTCCGGTCTCAATTTTCTTATCTAATTCAGGCCAAGGTACAAATCTGAGTTCGGTGCCGGAAACATTTTTTGCTACAACTTCCGCTGCATCCTTCATACTAGCTCCTGCTCCGAATCCAACATTGTAAATCTTTCCAGGCATATTTGGATTTGAAGCGGAAGCTATTAAAACATCCACCAAGTCGTTAATATGAATAAAATCACGCTTTTGAGAACCATCACCATAAATTGTAATCTTTCGTTCAGTCATAGCATGATGAATAAACCAATTCAATATTCCATAATGATGACCACCAAACTTTTGGTAAGGTCCATACGGATTCCCAATTCTAAAAATGATGCTCTTTAAGCCATATAGACGTTGATATAACAGGTAATAATGCTCAGTGGTAAGTTTATGAATCGCATAAATGGATTCCGGTCGCATAGGGTGATTTTCTGCAACTGGAATTTTCTCCGGTTTACCATATACTAAACGACTGGACGGAAAAACCAACAACGCTCCCTCATTATACTTTCGGCATGCTTCAAGCACATTGAGATGTCCCTTTAGATTAGTGTCAAGGTCCAGATAGGGATTTTTTATACTGTCAGACGCCCCGCTACTTCCAGCTAAAGAATAAATTACATCGTAGCCCCTGACGATGCCTTCCATGAAAGTTTTATCAAGGATGTCTCCCTTAGCAATCTGCCCTTTGAATTGAGAGATGGGAAATCCATCACCAATATCCTCAACATGGTTTGAAAGAATTGTGACATATTGTTCCTCCTCTCTCAATTTTAGAAAAAGGTTTTTACCAATAAAACCGAGACCGCCTAAAATCAATATTCGTTTTCCCCTCATACTACTTTATGATTTTAGAAAGATCCAATTGTTTTAATTCGTTTCTATAAGCCCAAATCAAAAGAATACTTCCAGCGCCAAGATAAAATACATGCAATAGATAAGGGTGATTTTTTCCCCATATCGGTTCTAAAACCAAAATCAAAATTCCCAGAACAAAAGGTGCAGTAATGATTTTATGAAAATTAAATCTGAATAAAAACTTCTGTCGAATTCCAAAAAACAAAACAACTACCTCAACAAAATATCCAATCAACAGAGAATAGATTACGCCCATCAAACCAAAAACTTGCATTAACCATACCATGCTTCCAATTTTTATTAAAATAATAAAAGCATAATAAAAAGGCAGTGGCTTTGTGTACTTCACGGCCGCGTAGGGCATCGCCATAAATAATCTTAAAGAACGAAATAGATAAACCAC
>CAZNCO010000126.1:0-9767 GCA_964571345.1 uncultured Ohtaekwangia sp. | reverse complement strand
GCATAACGGGATGGAATGACTCCTAGAATTTTCATTAAGAGAAATTAGATTTTAGATTTAAGACTTTTGATTTGAGATTTCATTTCTCACATGCATGAGCGTTTCATCTCTTACGTTTTCGTCACTCACTTTTCCCGCTTCACTTTCAGCGTTACACCTTCCATTTCAATCACCACAATGGCTTCACCTTTTTCGATGTAGTCGCCACGAGTAAAGGCATCGTACACTTGGTCATCTACCAATACTTTGCCGCTCGGACGCAAAACGGTGTGAGCTACTCCGCTTTTCCCCACAAGGTCCTTGGCAAGAACATTCACAGAATATCCTTGTGAGCTTTCCTGTGTATCGGTGAGCGCAATCCGGCTGAAAGCTTTCGACTGGCTGAGTTTGGCTCCACCAAAAAACAGGAGCAAAATGCCTCCCGTAATACCACCGATAGTGGCAAATGATGCTTTTATAATGTCTCCAAGCGGCACCAATTCAAAGTTGAATAAATCATTATTCAACATGATAAGAATGAGGGCTGTTACAGTGAGAGAAATCCCAAGAATACCAGCTACACCAAAACCGGGAATCACAAATACTTCGAGGAGCAATAAAATAATTCCGACAAACAACGCAAGAATCTCCCAGTATTCGGCCAAGCCATTCAAGTAATAGGGAACCAGGTAAAGAAGCAGGGCAGCAAAAGACGCTGCAATGGGAAACACGGCACCCGGTGTTTGAAATTCAAAATAGAGTCCGCCCAAAATCACAAGGATTAAAATGCCACTGATGAATGGATTGAGAAAAAAGGCAATAATTTTTTCCGTAGCGCCTAAATGAAAAACTGAAAGCTCGTAATTCTGAATTTTGTTTTGTTTCAGAATATCTTCGATTGAATTCGCTTTCCCTTCGCAGTAGCCCTTGGCAATCGCCTCGTTGGTAGTAAGGGTGACTACACTGTAAATTCCACCGGTGCTGTCAGAAGAATTTACGCCAACCATGCTCTCGGCAATTTTGGGATCGCGATGGTTGCTCTCTGCGGTAGAGCGCATGATGGCGCGCATAGCAGATTGAACTTTGCCAGACAATATTTTTCTTTCGCCATCTACAACCGATGATGCTCCAATACTTGAACCGGGCGACATGTAAATACTATCACAAGCAATGGAAATAAAAGCCCCGGCAGATATTGCATTCGTGTTGATGTAAACCCAAACAGGTTTGCTGAAACTGGAGATTAGCTTCACGATGTCTTTCGCTTCCGCTAACCCTCCACCAAAAGTATCCATATCAACAATTACGTAATCAGCTTTTGTTTTCTCTGCGTGGGCAAGGGCCAACTTTACATAACGCAACATTCGCGGATCAATTTCATCTTTAATCTCCATCACCATAACTTTTGTCTTGTTTTGCGCAATTGTTAGCAAAGGCAGAAAGCAGAACAATATTCCGATCAGTTTTATCTTCATCACAAGGAGTTGTATTTTTGCATAAAGATAATTGACAATGATGAATTTCGCTGATAAAGGTTTGGCTTTCAGGTTTCAGGTTTCGGGTTTCAGGGTTGGGCTTGTGGTTTGCTGTTTGCAACTGATGGCAATGTCGGTAAAGGCATCTCCCGTGGACTCTCTCCGCATGGAAACCATCAACGGAAAGCAATTCATTATTCACCAGATTGAGGCAAAAGAGACTTTGTATTCCATCTCGCGCAGATATGGGGTGCCGGTCACTGCTATTTTGGAAAACAACCCAACATCAGATGGCGGCCTATCGATTGGTCAATTACTTAAAGTGCCTTACGTACCTCATACCAAGCATAGAACAGAAAATGGAATCACCTATCATAAAGTAGCATCACACGAAACGTTGTTTTCCATCGCGCGCATGTACAGCGTAACGGTGGATGACGTGAAGTCGTGGAATAAAATTCCTGACACAGGGATAAAAGTAGGGCAGGAGTTGGTGATCCGTAAAAAGACTTTTGACGCACAGCCATCAACGGCTACACCCATTCAATCACAACCCACTGCGGTAACACCCGTGCAGACAACAACGCCCGCGCAATCTCTAAAAGGAGTGCACACCGTTACCGCGAAAGAAACTTTATATTCTATTTCAAGAATGTATGGAGCCACGGTAGCACAGTTGAAAGAATGGAATAATTTATCGGGCAATGAAGTGAAGCCGGGTCAGACATTGTATGTAGTTCAACCCATGTACACCACCACCGAAAAGTCAAAAGATCAGCCAATGCAACCCGAGGTAACGCAGCCCGTGGTGGCACCCACTACAACTCAACCTGCATACACCACGCCAACTACCCCGGTTACAAAACCAGCTACAGAAATAAAAATTTCGGAAGGAATACCAGGTACTGACGAAATTCAGGAAAGCGGAACAGCATCTATACTTGAAGGTACCGAAGGCGTTCGCAAATACCAGGCACAACATAAGACTTTGAAAGTAGGATCAATTGTGAAAGTACGCAACGCCACCAACAACCAAGAGGTGTTTGTTCGTATCGTAGGTTCACTACCAGCTTCAGATGAAAACGTTATCAAGATTTCTAAGTCAGCGTACGACAGGCTAGGAGCATCTGATCCGAAAGTAAATGTAGTTGTCATTTACTATAAGTAAGACTCAACCGTAATGAATGAATAATTCACAAACGCTTCTGTGCAACTCGCGCCCTCTGTGGTTTAAGAGATTAGTTAACAGCAGCACGCGTGAAGTAAAGAGAGAACTTGTTCTCTTTATCTCTGGTCTTTTTATTTGTTTTTTCGGTGTGGCGCAAAACCTGGTTCCCAATCCCGGGTTTGAAAAGTATAAGAAATGTCCCTACTCATTCAGTGCCAATCCGGAAGATTTTGGTCCTACCGGTTGGAGTTCTGCCAACAACGGCACGCCCGATTATTATAATCGTTGTAGCATTGGCGACAATGGAATTCCCCACAACTGGGCGGGCGTTTCCCATTCTCATTCAGGGACCGCTTATGCGGGAATTTATGCCTGGAACAATCGCACCAAGGGAAACTACCGCGAGTATATTCAATGCAAATTGAAAGAACCACTCAAAGCAAAACAGCATTATCTTGTCCAGTTCTATTATAGGCTGTCTTCTTATTCTGTGTATGCTGTGGATCGGATCGGGTTGGCTCTTTCAGATTCTGCTGTGTGGAGGAAGGAAGATGGGCTCTTGAATATTCCCACGGTGTTGGTAGCCGTAAGAAAACTTGAAACGCTCACCAATGCATGGCATCTGGCCTCTGCCGAGATCACAGCGAATGGAGGCAAGCAATTTTTAATCATCGGAAACTTTCATTCGAATGACAGCACGCGAAGTATGAAGATCAACTACCGCGAAGGTAAGAGCCCAATGCTGAGCGGCAGTGCCTATTATTATATTGACGATGTGAGTGTTGCTCCCCTGCGCGACTTTGCTATTGACTCGCTACCCGATGTGAAAGTGAATGAAGTGTACGTGCTGAAAAATATTCAATTCAAGTTTGATAGTTATGAGTTGCTGCCTTCTTCTTTTAATGAACTAGACAAGCTGATTGCTTTACTCAAGAAAAATCCTTCCTGGAAGTTGGAATTATCCGGTCATACAGACGATCAGGGATCGGAGGAATATAACCTTACCCTATCTCGGCAGCGCGCAAAAAGCGTAGGCGATTATTTATTTCAAAATGGAATTGAACGCTCGCGCGTGCGCACGCAAGGGTTTGGAATGCAGAAGCCCATGCACTCAGGGCGAGACGAATTTGCGCGCGCTATCAACCGAAGAGTAGAAGCCCGTTTTCTTGATTGACACAACACGATGATGAAGAATGGCTTCTTGGTGTTGGTGTTAACTGCACTTCTGTTTACAAGAGTATGTTCTCAAAACCTCGTTCCGAATCCGGGCTTTGAAGAATTTTACAAATGCCCCGGAACGTACAATGCTT
The DNA here is from genome assembly GCA_964571345.1 of uncultured Ohtaekwangia sp. Classification (GTDB taxonomy): domain Bacteria; phylum Bacteroidota; class Bacteroidia; order Cytophagales; family Cyclobacteriaceae; genus ELB16-189. The sequence continues at coordinate 5,835 of CAZNCO010000126.1, read as the reverse complement.
CTACCGATGGGAAATTTGCGCCCGGCTGGACTTCTCCCTCCAACGGCACACCCGATTTGTTTAACACGTGCAGCAAGGGCGAGGCGGGTGTCCCCACGAATTGGGCGGGTTATTCGAAAGCCAATACCGGCAATGGATACGCGGGCATTTATTGCTACAACGTTAATACCAAAAAAAGCTATCGTGAATATCTACAGGCAGCACTCACGTCTGCGCTTGCGCGTGATGGAGAGTATCTTGTAGAATTTTATTTCAAGCTTTCGTCCAATTCAAAATACAGCATCGACCGCATCGGTGTGTTGATCAGCGATTCGGTGATTAGCTCTTCTACCGATGATGTTTTGCATAAACCAACTCATGAGTTGATTTTAGACAAAGCGTATGACAAGCGCGTCACTGGAATGTGGATCAAATTCTCATATCATTACAAGGCAAAAGGCGGAGAGAAGTATATCACTATTGGAAATTTTTCGGCTAACGAGAAAACCAAAAGCTTCTATGTAAGCTTCTCAAAGGCGAAAGAGCCGATGCTTTATCAGCACGCTTATTTTTATATTGATGATGTGCGCGTGCAGCCAATCAATGTTCCGCAGCAGCCGGTGGTTGCTTCAGCCCCTGCCTACAAGCCATACGAATATTATATTCTTAAGAATGTGCAGTTTGACTTTGATCGGTATCATTTGGTGGATTCATCTTTTCCTGAGTTGAATAAAGTAGTGGATGCGTTGAAGAAGCATGCTAACTGGGATATCATCGTACGCGGTCACACGGATTTCATTGGTTCGGATCAGTTTAATGTGGAGCTTTCAAATAAGCGCGCAAACAGCGTGGCTCAATACCTGATGGATCATGGAATCGTATCTTCGCGCATCAAAGTGGAAGGCTATGGAAAAAAGCAACCCTTGCGGGAAGGAACATCGGAAGAAGCCAGAGCTGCCAACCGCAGAGTTGAGATTATGTTTTATGTGAAATAGATCAATCCTTCAGTAACTAGCTATTACCATCTAAGTTTTCATGAAAATCAAACCTCAACTCAAAGAATTTCTGGATGCCAAGGCCGATGAATTCAACCGGGTTGATTTTATTGAAACGGATCCTATTCAGGTACCGCATCAGTTCAAAAAGAAACAAGATATTGAAATTGCCGGATTGATGGCAGCTGTTTTTGCGTGGGGGCAACGCATTACCATTATCAACAAAACAAATGACTTTTTGCAACGCATGGATCATTCGCCTCATGATTTCGTGTTGCATCACAAGCCAAAAGATTTAAAGTCGTTTACCAGTTTTAAACACCGCACGTTCAACGCTACTGATGCTTTATATTTTGTAGAGTTTCTGAGACACTTTTATTCTACACACGATTCGCTCGAACAAGCTTTTAAAGTAAAGCCTGCTGATGAAAATGTTGGTGAAGGACTGATAAACTTTTATCGCTTGTTTTTTAGTCTTGAAGATTTTCCTGCGCGCACAAAGAAGCACATCCCTACACCTGAGCGAAATTCAGCGTGCAAAAGAATAAACATGTATTTACGTTGGATGGTACGAAAGGATAGCAAGGGTGTTGATTTTGGAATCTGGGAAAATATTTCTCCCGCTCAACTCATCTGTCCGTTTGATCTGCATGTAGATCGCGTGGCGCGCCAGCTCAAACTGATCAAACGCAAGCAAGCCGATTGGGAAACAGCTCTTGAGCTTACTGCTGTTTTGCGAAAACTCGATCCGGCTGATCCTGTAAAGTATGACTTTGCTCTTTTTGGATTAGGCGCTATTGAGAAGTTCTAGGTGCACCAGTTGACTCCCTATTGGTGTAGGTAGCAAGAACTAAGGTGTGTTTGTTCGGTTTCTACATCAAATAAGACAGACGTGAAGGTAAAAAAAATAGTGCGCTCAGGAAGATGATGAAAAAAGATCAACAATAACGGCAAGGTGTCATCGTTTGTCTTTGATAATAATCAGATTATGAAATACGCGCTTTTCATTCTCCTCTGTTTATCGTTAAAAATAAATGGGCAAAATGCTATACTCTCAAAACCTGCGGTTGACCTCAAAGTTGAATTATTAAGTATTGTTTTTAGGCTTGCCGGTAATAAAGAGTACAACTCAGATAAAAATACATTTTATATAGAAAGAATCCATAGCCATTTCGATCGGTTTAAAAATCACGAACTAATAAAGTACGCCCTGCAAATCAGAGAAAGTGATGGCATTGGTTATGATGCAGTGATGTCTTACGCTGTTAACATTGATTCGCTTTCTACAATTGAGCCCATTATTCCTTTTTCGCAAAGCACTCCAGATAAGCGATGGAGCAAAGCGGTGCTCACAAAATTTACGAGCCTGCTTAAACAGTTTTATATAGATGCTGATTGTGAAACCTTTTTTCGATCGAATGCAGATTACTATACGGCTGCCGAAAGTCAATTTTATTCTCTGTTCAAGAAGCTAGACGTTGAATGGTTTCAAAAATATTACGGAAAGTCGCCAAACGAAAATTTCAAAATTATTATTGGTCTGGGAAACGGGGGAAATAATTTTGGGCCACACCTGGATTTGCCAGATAAATCAAGAAATGTTTACGCAATTATTGGGTCATCCACATTTGATGCGGCTGGAACTCCAATCTTCGAAACTGATTATTATTTACCAACGTTAATTCATGAATTCAATCATTCATTTGTGAATTATTTAATTGAAAAATACAAAGAACCATTAAGTCATTCTGCCCAAATCATATTTGACAAAGAAAAAGTCAAAATGAAAAGACAGGCGTACGGTAGTTGGGAAACGATGATAAACGAGGCAACTGTTCGGGCTTCGGTTTTGAGGTATTTAATGAGACATGAAAATGACACAATGAAAGTTGATGCTGAATTAAAGACGCAATTGGCTAATGGGTTTGTTTGGATGAAGGAGCTGGTTGAACTGCTGGGCCAATATGAAAACAAAAGAAACATTTATCCCACGTTGGAAAGCTTTATGCCTGAAATTGTTTCTTTTTATAATTCTGTGGCGGTAGACATTGATGGTTATGAGTCAAACTACTTAAAAAATTGTGCAAAAGTTGTTGCGGCTAAGCCATCAGAGAATGAAATCATACCATCAACGACAACTGAAATTGTTTTTAACTTTAATAAAAGCCTTGATGGAGTGCGGTATTTTTTCGGACCAGGACCAAAAGGTCTTGAACATTATCCCAAACCAATTGATTTTAAGTTTTTGGATAACAACAAGACGATTGTAATAACAACGAAATTAGAACCGAACACAGAATATCAAGTTAAAATGATTGGGCGCTTGATGAGAACACACGATGGATACAGCGTTCAGGATTATGTTCTGAATTTTAAGACGCAGGAATAAAAGAATACTCCTATTGGATTTGGTTTATGCCAAGAGTAATTACGAAAAACTTTGAGTGAGAATTTTCAGAAGTTAACGATGCACTTTCAATTTCGCTACCAGCTCAGCAGACGTTTTATCGAAGTAAATCCCATACGCATTCACCAAAATTCCTTTGACTGGGTGATGCAAGGATGAAATAGCATACACCACATTTTCATCTCCGGGGTCCGTCATCCCTTCAAAGCGGTGAACTTCGTCAATTTCAAATTCAGCTGCGGCAAGTTCCAGGTCTTCATTCTCACAATGAATTTTGGTTTCGCCAAGATTGAAATTATAGGTATAGCCACGTTTGATCAGATCATTCACCGCCTCAGACAATGTTTCATAGGTTTTCATCTGTTAATAATTTTAGGTAACGTCAAGTGGAATTCGCATGCAGACCATCATACCGTTGAGTACAGTTTTCTTTAATGCTCATTTCATGTGTAAATAATTACTGACCACAGATTCATTGATTTTTTGTTTTCAACTTTTGAATCTGATACAACTAGTTAGCTATAAAAAATTCAATACTTCTTTGATGTGAGCCAACTCTTTGAAATTCTCATGTGAAATTTCGTGATCAATTTTTTCGTGCGCCCAGGTAGTGTGGTACGGAATGTGAATACCGTGCCCGCCAAGGTTTAGCACCGGCAATACATCCGACTTCAGAGAATTGCCGATCATTAGAAACTGATTAGGAGCAATATCCAAATGACGTATCAATTTGCGGTAATCATCTTCTTTTTTCTCCGACATAATCTCGATATGGTGAAAATAACTTTCCAGTTTACTCTTTTTTAGTTTGCGTTCCTGGTCTAGCAAGTCACCTTTGGTAGCCATCACCAACCTGTATTTTCCTTTCAAGGTTTGCAGTGTTTCTTCTACACCGGGTAATAGTGTAACGGGTTTCTGCAACAATTCTTTTCCAAAGCCGATTACTTCTTCGATCACCTTTACACGAATGGTGCCGTCTGTAATACGAATGGCAGTTTCAATCATGGAGAGCATGAAACCTTTAATGCCATAGCCGTAGAGTCCGATGTTCGCTATCTCCGTGGTTAGCAGTTCGCGTGCTACCGTATGTTGCGGCAGGTAGTCTTCGAGCAACGCGTAAAATTTATTTTCGGTCTCGCGAAAAAAGGCCTCGTTATCCCAAAGAGTGTCGTCTGCATCAAATGCTATTACTTTGATATTCATGCTTCTTTTTATCTGTTAATGTGTATAATTGACACTAACAACGATTAGGCTGCACCTTTTGCTTAACAGCCTATTAACAAAATTCAAGTTTTGCGATCAACTTTTTGACAAACGGGTTCCAATGTTATGAAAAACTGTTTACCTTTTCACTCCTAAATATAACCACTCTTTTACCATGAATTTGAATATAGACGCAGAGAAAAAGAATACCTACGATGCAATTGTGGTGGGCACGGGCATCACGGGCGGATGGGCAGCCAAAGAGCTTTCGGAGAAGGGATTGAAAACGCTGGTGCTGGAGCGCGGCCGCGATGTTAAACATCCGGAGTATCCTACCGCTACAAAAGATCCTTGGGATTTCCCGAATGCAGGTAGACCTACACAGGAAGATTTGAAGAAGCAAGGTGTTCAGGCAAGAACCGGATATACTGTTCGCCAGGATACAAAGCATTGGTTTGTAAATGATCTTGAACATCCATACATCGAAACAAAAAGATTTGACTGGATGCGTGGCTATCACGTAGGCGGTCGCTCAATCACATGGGGAAGACAAAGTTATCGCTGGAGCGATCATGACTTTGAAGCAAACTTAAAAGACGGTATCGCGATCGATTGGCCTGTGCGCTACAAAGATTTGGCTCCGTGGTATTCGTATGTAGAAAAATATATTGGCGTGAGTGGCCAGAAAGAAAATTATGAGTGGCTTCCCGATAGCGAATTCCTTCCTCCTATGGATTTGAATTGTGTGGAGATAGAGTTGAAGAATGCCATCAAAGATAAGTTTGGAAGATTGCTCACCATCGGAAGAACAGCACACGCAACTGCGCCAGTTCCGCATACGCCCTGGAGAGGTACTTGCCAATTCAGAAACTTGTGCGCGAGAGGTTGTCCGTATGCCGGCTATTTCAGCAGCCCTGGTTGTACATTGCCGGCCGCTGAAAAGTCGGGTAACATGACGCTGCGTCCTAACTCAGTGGTGTATGAATTGATTTATGACGAAAAAGCCGGCAAGGCAACTGGCGTGAAGGTGCTTGATGATGTGACCGGTGAACAGATGGAGTTTTACGCGAAAGTAATTTTCCTTTGTGCATCTACCTTTGGTTCGACCTTCATCATGCTCAACTCTATTTCAAATCGTTTCCCGAATGGATTTGGAAATGATAGTGGAGAGCTGGGGCACAATATCATGGATCACCATTTGGGCGTAGGCGCAAGTGGCGAGGTAGAAGGCTTTGAAGACAAATACTATTT
>CAZNCO010000125.1:0-9787 GCA_964571345.1 uncultured Ohtaekwangia sp. | reverse complement strand
GTATGTCTGCTGGTTTCTTGCAAATTGAGCTAATTTGAGAATACCACTGCAGACTCGCTGCGGACTATCTGCGGATTTACCCCCCGTTTACCCCTCTCAAAAGGAAATTAAAATATTTTTCACCGGGCAAGCTGGTTGCGCAGTGCTCATTTACCTTTGGTGTTAAGGTCATTGTAAAGAGATCATTATTTCGATCGACTAATGTGACTTACGTGTAGTACCTGAGTTTTAATATGAACATACACATGTCAAAATTTGCATCGATTGTTTTGGTGCTTAATGCTTTTGCGGCCCTCGGCCAACAGAAACAGGCAATGATTACGAATGCTGAGTGCATATCATCTCTTGTCAAAAATGATGTGCCGCTAAATATTCCTCGACCTGGTGAATGGTTGTATCTACATAAAGAGCATGGTCAGTCATTTGATGAGTATAGCCAATCCAAACCGGTAATGCCAACTGCGTCACGCAACAGGATCTACTTGCTGCCAATCGGAAAGTTTACGCCTATTCAGTGGTGTGTGGTTGAATACACAGCGGATTACCTGCGCCTATTTTTTGAACGACAGGTGAGTGTGCTAAAGGCCACGGAAGCAACAATGGTTCCCGATTCTCTGAGGCGATATTCTCACACAGATCACGAACAATTGCAAACTACCCCTATCCTCAACTATTTGGAAAAGGCTATTCCAAAGGATGGGTTGATCATGATAGCTATTACGGCCAAAGATTTGTATCCATCTGATTCGTACAATTATGTGTTTGGCATGGCCCGGACCAAGCAACGTGTTGGCGTGTCGTCAATTTTTCGTTTCTCTGATGCTACTTTAGACTCCATCAATTACCAGAAATGCCTCGAGCGATTGATCAAAACATGTTCGCATGAAATGGTACACATGCTGTCGATGAAGCATTGTATCGCTGCGGTATGTTTGATGAATGGATCAAACAGTCTAAGCGAATCAGACAAACGTCCTAACCGTTTGTGCTCGTCATGCTTACAAAAACTCCAATGGAATTTACGTTTCAACGTACGTAGCCGTTTGGAAAAAATAAGTGCCTACTTTGCAAAACATCGATTTGAGAATGATTTACTATTTGCACTTTCCGACAAGCGTTTGCTCAAGCTTTGAGATTCGTCTTGCAGTCATTAGCTAATCTCCAATAAAGCTTTTTTTTTAAAATGCTTAAATATCAGGAACCTATGAGCAATCAAATCTTATTAGATTGCTATTAATTTGCGGAAACATCTTTTCAATGGCAACTATGCCCACACGCTTCCAATCCTTCAGTAATGCTGTTCAGCAATTCCGTGGCGGGCATCCTGAAATAGTTTCAAGAATGGCAGCGTGTATTCATCTGCGGTATAAAGAGCAAACTGATGCAGTAGGAAATGTGTGCATGATCGATAGTGATGAAGTGCGTCCGGAATTCAAGGATTCGTTTACTTTTGAAGATATCGTGAACTATCTCTACGGTTCATTTCATTTAGCTTTGCACAATCAAAAAACTGAAAAAGAATTTCTTGCTGATTTTCCTTATCCCGAAAATTCGGAAGCATTTTGGCGGCTGGTAAAATCGGGCGAAGAGTTAGGGAAAACCATGTAAAATCAGCAACTCAACGAATAGCCAAAAATAGGTCAACGGTATAGTCAAATTTGAAGATTGATATAATTAAAACAGGAAATGAAGAAATCACAAGAACTTGTTGCCAGGAGAAACGCCATCGTTCCCGAAGGAATGGGAATGTTTAGTTCGCTCACCATTGATTCTGGAAATGGTGCGAAGATTAAAGATGTGGATGGTAAACAATATATTGATTTTGCCGGAGGTATCGGGGTGCTGAATGCAGGTCACTGCCCTAAACCCGTGGTGGACGCGATGATCAGGCAAAGTAAGAAATTAGTGCACGCATGTTTTCCGGTAGCGATTTATGAACCGTATGTGGCGCTATGTGAAGAACTGGCAAAACTTTTTCCGCACGGAAAAAAGACAAAGGTGATGCTGACCAACTCCGGTGCTGAGGCAGTTGAGAACGCCATTAAGATTGCGCGCCAGGCTACAGGCAAGCAAGGTATCATTTGTTTTACAGGAGGATTTCATGGACGCACACTACTTGGCATGACGCTCACTTCTAAGGTGGGTTATAAAATAGGTTGTGGTCCGTTTGCTCCTGAGGTGTATCGGTTTCCGTTTCCGGATTTCTATCAGCACAACGATGGCTTGTCGATGGATGAATTTGTGGATCGTGAGATAAAATCTTTTGAAACGTATCTCCACAACATGGTGGATGTGTCGCAAGTGGCTGCGGTTATTTTAGAATTGGTCCAAGGAGAGGGTGGTTTTGTGGTGGCTCCGAAAAAGTATGTTCAGAAGTTACAGGCCATCTGCCAGGCAAAAGGAATTTTGTTGATCATTGATGAGGTGCAAACGGGCTTTGGACGAACAGGAAAATGGGCAGCCTACCAACATTACGATATTACCCCCGATATTTCAACCTGGGCGAAGTCGATGGGAAGTGGTATGCCGATTGGTGCAGTGATTGGTCGTGCGGAGATTATGGACAAAACTACGAAGGGAACATTAGGGGGAACATATCCCGGCAACCCTGTGGCATGTGCTGCTTCGTTGGCTACGATCGATTACATGAAGAAAATCAACATCGAGAAGAAGGGACAAGACGTTGGAAAAGTGGTGATGGATTATTTCAAGAAGCTGAAAGATGAATGCTCTGCGATTGGTGATGTGCGAGGGCTTGGTGCGATGGTGGCTTTTGAACTGGTGAAGAACAACGACCCGAACCAGCCGGACGCTGACTTATGCAAGCGACTGATGGCTGCTTGCGCGAAGAACGGATTGCTCATTATCAGCGCGGGCGTTTCAGGAAATGTGATACGCGTACTCAGTCCGCTCGTGATTTCAAAACCTGATTTGCTGAAAGGACTTCAGATCATTCGTGCACAGCTTTTGAAACTCACTTCCAAAAAGTAATGGTTGTGATGGATGTTACTCCTTTCTTGTATCACAAAGAAGTAGGCGCAGATATTGTGATCATGAACACACGGCCGGAGCACATCGTGGCATTGGAAGAACTTCAGAAAATTGTTTTTCCATCTTTGGCTCCGGAGTCATTGATACGAAAGGAACATTATCTTCATCACATTCAGATTTTTCCGGAAGGGCAATTTGTGGCTCTTGCATCAGGAAGAGTGATTGGCATGACTACCAGCATTCGCTATCATCTCACCCTGAGAGAATCACACACCTTTGATGAAATACTCGATGGCGGATTTTTGAATACGCACGATCAGAAGGGTGAGTGGCTGTATGGTATGGACATTGGCACACATCCGGATTTCAGAGGCAAAGGCATTGCCACCTATTTATATGATGCACGACAGGAAACCGTGAAGAAGCTGAACCTGAAAGGACAGTTTACTTACGGAATGCTGAGTGGCTATGGAGCAATTAAAGATGAAATGAGTGCCGAAGAATATTATGAGCAAGTTGCCTCCGGTAAAATCAAAGACCCTACTGTGTCACGACAAATGAAAAATGGATTTGTGCCTCACGGTCTTGTGGCAGGTTATGTAAATGACCCGATCTGTGCGGGCTACTGTGCCTTTCTTATCCGAGAAACCGAAGGACTTTAAACGGCCTTACCGGGAAACCACCGAAGTGCCATACATTTAAATCACGCCTACTTATTTACTTGATACACAATCTTTCCATCAAATACCGTCAGCAGCACTTTCGTTTCATGTGTTTTCATGGGATCGATGGTGAATAAATTTTGAGAAAGCACAATCACATCGGCCAGGTAGCCGGGTGCGATTTTTCCTTTTGAATTTTCTTCCATCGATGAAAACGCACCGGCTTGTGTGTATGCTTGCAAAGCTTCTGTCATAGAAATTTTCTGTTCAGGCACCCAGCCCTCCTTGGGCTCACCTTCGATCGTTTTCCGGGTAACAGCAGTTTGTAGTCCACGAATAGGGTTGATGCTGATACACGCGGGCCAATCACTGCTATACACCAAATGTCCGCCTGCTTTCAGGATCGAGTTCCAGGCGAAAGAGTAGCGCAGTCTTTTTTTACCAACGCCATCGGCCCAAACGGAAACTGTGCCAGGCTCTGCATGAATGGGCTCCATCGAAGGCATCACCCCTAACGCAGCGAAGCGTGGAATATCTTCCGGGGAAATCATTTCAATATGTTCAATCCGATTTCGGTTGGACGTACCGTTCGCTTTTGATGCAAGCTCATATGCATTCAATGCTTCGCGCACGGCACGATCACCGATGGCATGTGTGTAAATCTGAAACCCTTGTTTGTCAAATTCCGCTACCAATCTTCTGTATTTTTCCACGGGCATGGTGAGGGAGCCGGTGGTCAGCGTTTCTTTAGGAGACACGTTGCTGTATGGCTCCAACATCCCTGCCGTGTGCGACTCGATTACGCCATCGAGCATGAACTTCACATTCCTGGCGGTAAGACGATCATTTTTCCCAACACTATCTTTTAATGCTGTGTATCTTTTTATTTCTTCAGACGTTGTCTTTTCACTGGCGGAAAAAGCGGCTGCTACACGTAATGAAAGTTCACCGTTTTTTAAAAGCTCTTTATACAGATTCAATTCTTCTACTGAACCACTCGCGTTTGCAATGCTTGTGATACCTAATGAAGCAGCGAGTTTAATACCTTTGCGTAAAGCGTTTAGTTTTTCTTCGTGTGTCAATTCAGGAATGCTTTCGCTGATCAAGCGCATAGCACTTTCTTTGAATACCCCCGTTGGTTCTCCTTTTGCATTTCGAACCATTTCGCCAAAGTCTGAATATTTGGTTGTCTTTGTGATACCCGTCAACTTTAGCGCAGCACTGTTTACCCAGGCGCTGTGGCCGTCATAAGCTTTTACAAAAACCGGGCGATCGCGAAGAGCGCTATCCAGAATTTCTTTGGCAGGAAGGCCGCCTTCAAACATGGTGTATTGCCAGCCTCGTCCGGTAATCCACTTCTTGTCTGGATTTTCAAGTGCAAATTTTTTGATACGGGCCACAAGCTCTTGAATCGAATTACAATTGTTAAGGTCTACTTCCGTAAGTCCAATGGAGCCGCCCAGGAAATGAATGTGTGCATCGTTGAAGCCGGGAATCATTAATCTGCCTTCCAGGTTGATCACCGTTGATTTCTCGTTAATTAATTTCTTGATCTCTTCTGTGGTACCCACCTGCAAAATGCGATTGCCTTTGATGGCAATGGCGTCCACAAATGAAGCAGAGTCCTGGCCTGTCCAAATACGTCCGTTTTTAAATACAAGATCGGCCGAGTCTTTTTCTTGGTTGGGTGAACAGAAAAAGAGGAGTTGAAAAGAAAGGACAACAAACAGGATGAATGTGAATCTTAAAAAATGCTGCATGAGATAGAAAGGATTACAGAAATGGCAACTGTGTTTATGGTGGTGAAACGAGAATTTAATAACCAAATGAAATTACCCGGGGTTCGTTCTTTAAAAGGCTGTTGAAAGTTTCGATTCGGTCCTCTTGCCCAAACACTTCGTAGATCAGGACGAAATAGTTTTCCTCTTTCATATCACGTCTTTTTTTGAATTCGAGATTTACTTCTTTTATCAATTTTTCCAATTCCAGGCTAAAATCTTCTGCCCCGCGAATGTTGATGCGGTAGGTGCGGGTTTGGTGCCATTGTTCTACATAGCCTTGAATTTTTTCGAGTAGCGTAAGCACAATTATGACAACACCAGATCCCACAATGGCAATAAAATATTCTCCGGCACCTACTGCCATGCCCAGAGCAGATGTAATCCAGATGGTAGTGGCGGTGGTGATTCCCGTTACAGTAAGACCGTCTTTAAAAATAACACCTGCGCCAAGAAAGCCAATGCCCGATACAATGGAGGCGGCAATGCGATCAGGATTTTCGCCACCAAGGTGAATTGAAATCTCTGTAAAAATGGTGGAGCCAAGGCAGATCATGATCATTGTTCTGAAGCCTGCGGCCTTACTTCTGTACTCGCGTTCCAGGCCGATGGCGGCCCCCACACCAAAAGCGATTAAAAGTCGAAGAGCAATTTCAGTATCAACAGCAATATTCATATCCAAGTGTTTAATCGAAAGTTAATCTTTCGAGCGAGATGCTCCAATGATTTTCGGTGCGGACAAAATAAAAATTCTATTTTTGAAGAATGCAGCTAGAACTTTCGCCACAACTAAAGATCAGATCAAGAACCAATGTGCTTTGGCTGATTGTGATAGCAGCCTTCGTGCGTGCATCGCTGGCTCTGCTGCTTGAGCTTGGCAACGATGAAGTGTATTATTGGACGTATGCGCTGTATCCGGATTGGAGTCACTTCGATCATCCGCCCGTAGTAGGTTGGATGGCCCAGGTTTTTTCGCTTAATCTTTTGTTATCTGATGATTTTTTCCTCAGGCTTGGCCCCATCTTTCTCTCGGCTGCCTCAACTTGGATGCTATTTCGCCTTGTGACAAGAATTAAAAATGAGTTAGCAGGCTTCTATGCAGCGTGTTTGTACACGGCATCAATTTACTTTTCCGTCATTGCTGGCTTTTCGTTTATCCCGGATGCACCATTGATTTTCTTCTGGATGCTAGCTATGAACCTGGCTTTCGGTTTTTTATCGCCATCAGAAATTTCCGGAAAGGAAAGAAGGCAATTGATTTTATTTGGTGCAGTTGCCGGTCTTGCGATGATCTCAAAATACCAGGGCGCTTTTCTCTGGATAGGGGTAATCCTTTATGTGTTGTTCTATAACAGAAAGTGGTTAGCCGAACCTGTTTTTTATTTATCTGGAATGATATCAGCGATTTTTCTTTTGCCGTTAGTGATCTGGAATTGGCAAAACGATTTCATCAGTTTTACATTTCATGGCGATCGTGTTGCGCCTTCGTATGGATTAAGAGTGGATTATTTTTTGGCTGAATTGGGCGGACAAATTGCGTACGCCAATCCCATTGTTTTTGTGCTCATCGTTATCGCATTGATTTCTTATTTCAAAGGAATAAAGTTTTTACCAACGGAACATGTACGAATGCTTTGGCTCTTTGCGCTACCGCTTTGGATTGTTTTCACCGGCTTCTCGTTATTCCGGTCTACCCTTCCTCATTGGACGGCACCTGCTTATCTACCATTGATCATTTTGGCTGGAAGTTTTTGGGCGGACAAAAATCAAAGCAAGAATTATTCGGATGAGAAGTTAATACACTCATTAAAGATTCGTTTCCCGGTTTACTTTCTTGCATTGCTTTTGGCTGCAGCATTGTATCTGATTAATTTTTCTCGTTTTCAATTAGGAAAGAAAAATAGCATTCAAACTTTTGGCGAAGATGATTTCACCCAGGATTTGTATGGCTGGCATCAGGTAGGAGAGGCGTTTGAAAAGATTGTCGCTACGCAAGAAGCAAAGCATGAGATGCAAGCCGGTGCTGATTTGATTTCCAACAAATGGTTCCCTGGGGCACATATCGATTTTTATGTGGCCCATCCGCGAAAGCGAAATACATTTTTGATAGGTCCGCTAAACGATATTCATAAATATGCCTGGATCAATCGGCAGCGCGGAGGATTGAAGAAAGGAGAAAATTATTATCACATCGCGGTGAGCAATCTTTATAAAGATCCGAACGAATTGTTTGGCAGCTACTTTGAAAAAATAATTCCGATTGACACGGTTGCCATTGCGCGCGCTGGGGTGCCGATGCGGTATGCTTTTTTCTATGAATTAAAGAATTACAACGGTACATTTGCCGACCCTTTGCCAAACCATGAATAGTATTTTCGAATCGTACCCACTCTTGTTAAAAATCATAAAGTTTGCCGCGGTGGGTGCCTCTGGGATGCTCGTTGACTTTGGCGTGACGTACCTGGCAAAGGAGAAAATCAATCTCAATAAATATCTTTCAAATACACTCGGTTTTTTTTCAGCTGCATCCACTAACTTTATTTTTAACCGCTTGTGGACTTTTGAGAGCAGCGATCCTGCTGTGGCCTTTCAATATTTTAAATTCATTTTGTTATCTGTTATAGGTGTGGCGCTAAGCAATTTTTTCATTTACGTTTTCAACGGCCGGATGAAGTGGAATTTTTACCTGGCTAAATTAGTGTCTATCGCGATAGTGATGTTCTGGAATTTCTTTGCGAGCTACTTTTTTACTTTTAATTAACAAACTTGGTAGTGAGGAGATCTCAGGTAATTTGTACCTTGGGACACAACCCTTGAAAAAAGAAATTGATCATATCTCTACGAAAAATCAACTCCCTTGGTGGACGTGGGTGTTGCCTGCATTGATTTTTTTTGCCGGCACCCAGATTTCGCTGGGGTCAAAAGTAACTACTGGTTCTTCTCTTTTCTATTTTCCAGGGCCGTTTGCCCTTATTCTTGCCTATTGGTGGGGGCCGAGAGTGCTATTACCTTATTACATTAATTCTGTGTTGTGTGCCGGCTTTTGGGGACTTGATAAGGTTCAACTTTGGCCGCTGTACGGAATGCCAGAAGTCATTTTTGTTTTCTTGTCATGGCTTTTTTTCAGCCGGTTAGCAAAGGGGAAATGCTGGCTCCCAGACATTCGTCACACGCTTTATTTCTTGGTGGGAGGGATATTAATGCCTCTGATCATCTATAAATTTTTTCTGGAAGCTATCTTTCTTTTTACAGGTGATATTTCTGCCGAAAAATTCTGGCAGATATTGCTAACCACGGGACTGGGAGATTTTATTTCCATCTTTGGCTTTTCCGTTCCGGTCTTGTATTTGTTCACAGGCCGCATGGCCAAAAGAAATTTGCTTGGCTTTAAAGAAGAGATCCCTGATCGCTTGGTACTATTTCGAAGAAAACTCAAATCAAAAGGATGGTGGTTTGAAATTATTTTTCTTGCAATCCTTGTAGCTGGCATCAGCACACTTTTAAAATTTTCGGATTATTGGTTTTTCTACGGAGTGATCTCGTTGTATGCGGCCATCCGTTTTGGGTTTGGCACGATTGTGATTTTTAATTTTTATATGTTGATCGTCACCTACATGCTTCCTTCTGTTTTTGAGATCGGATTCAATGCCTCGTTTATCCTGGAGAACGAAAAGATCAAAACCCAGATAGGTTCTATTTTACTTTTTGTGTTTTCAACGATTACCGGCAGGGTGATGAGTGACATGGGAAGAGTTGAGAAGAAATTGAGTCAACAAAATCAGGAGCTCGAACAAACCAATAAAGAACTGGATCGGTTTGTTTACAGTGTATCACATGATCTCAGCGCGCCTTTAAAATCCATTCTTGGCCTGGTGAATATTGGTAAGCTCACGCGCGATTCAGAAGATCAGCAAATATATTTTGGTAAAATTGAGTCCAGCGTGAAAAAGCTCGAAGTTTTTATCAAGGAGGTACTGGATTATTCGCATAACAAAAGGCTGGGGATTACCAAAGAGCAGATCAGACTTCAGGAGCTCTGCACTGAAATTTTAGACAACTTGCGTTACATAGAAGAGTTCAAAAATGTAGAAGTAGATTTGAATGGGCTATCTGATTTGGAAATATCACATGATAAGACCCGCCTGAAAATAGTACTTAATAATATTATCACGAACGCAATCAAATTTCAAAAGCGAATTCCAGGTCACCGACCAATTGGGCGAGTAACCTCGCAAAGAAAATCCGATAAAGTGATAATTAACATTGAAGACAACGGAGAGGGCATTCATCCTGATGTAAAAGAGAAGATATTTCAAATGTTCTTTCGCGGAAACCGAAACTCCAACGGGTCTGGCC
>CAZNCO010000124.1:0-9801 GCA_964571345.1 uncultured Ohtaekwangia sp. | reverse complement strand
GTGTATACTTGCTTTCTGGAAGTCTGTCCAACTACCTGAACACGGTCCATTTGATCGTAGGATAATATTTTCGTGGGGCCTTTTATGGTATCACCTTTTGTCAGTACTACATAATCCTGGGCGAAGGAACAAAGGCTAACCAGCGAAGCCGAACAGAATAAAAAACATTTTCGCATTCTAACTATATATTTTATTAGAAAATCACGCTATAGATAAAATACAGAATGATCAATAAGAGCATCACTGCATAAATAATCAGGTCAACCCGAACATATTCTTTGTATTGATTGTAATACTCTTTCAGCTTTCTAAACATAATTTGTAAAAGTAATATGGTTTGAAAGGAACTCCAAAGACATTGGGCCGGCTATCGAAAGATTATAGACTGATCCCCGATTTCAGTATTCATTTATACTCGTTCATATCCACACGTTCAAATTGCTATTAATTATCAAAAAATGAATGTAGCTTTTGCGCGATATTTTGCCTATGAGAATTGCTTTTGCCCTTTGTCTCGTTGTCTGTTCATTCATTACCTATGGCCAGGAAAGTGTTGTAAACCAAACCAACCCCGCATCGCTGAAATGGTTCCAGTTGAATACGGATCATTTTAAAGTGCTTTATCCCAAAGGTTTTGAAATTCAGGCCCAGAGAATGGCCAACACATTAGAGACAATTCGCGAACCGGAGGCCGCTACAGTTGGTACGTTGCCGCGCAAGATGTCAGTTATTCTTCAAAGTCAATCGGCCATATCAAATGCGTTTGTAACCATTACTCCGCGCAGGTCTGAGTTTTATGCTATGCCCTCTCAGAATTATAATTTTATAGGTAATAACGATTGGCTGAGTCTTCTTGCCTCACACGAATACCGGCACATGGCACAATTTCAGCATGCCAACCGAGGTTTTACAAGAGCATTGTATTACCTGACTGGTGCGAACACCTGGGCTGGATTATCGTATGTGGCCGCACCGCAATGGTTTTGGGAAGGTGATGCAGTGGCCACTGAAACAGCCTTCACTTCCTCCGGGCGTGGCAGAATCCCAAATTTTGATTTAGTCTTCAGAACCAACTTAATGGAAGGTCGGTCTTTCAATTACAGCAAACAATACCTGCGTTCCTACAAGCACAACATTCCAGATCATTATAAGCTGGGATACAATATGGTATCCTACGTGCGCAAGCGCACCAACGATCCACACATCTGGGAAAAAGTGACTGCACGCGCGTGGAATGTTCCCTTCATCCCGTTTCGCTTCTCTTCTGCTTTGAAAAAAGAAACCGGGCTGTTTGTGAAAGATCTTTACAAGGAAATGACGATCGATCTGCAAAAGCAATGGCAAGCTCAGCAAGACTCACTTAGGCTCACCACTTTTGAACGTATCAACCCGCGAACGACAAAGGCTTACACGGATTACATGTATCCTCAGGAGTTGGAAGATGGAAGTATTGTAGCGCAGAAGTCAGGTATAGGAGACATCAGCCAGTTGGTAGTGATCAAAGATGGAACCGAAAAGAAAATTTATACACAAGGTGTTGTCAATGAATCAGGAATGATGTCTGCGGCTAATAGCCGTATTGTTTGGAACGAATACCGCTTCGACCCGCGATGGCAGGTACGCACCTACTCTGCGATCATTGGGTTTGATTATGCCGCCAAGGTAAAAAACGTTATCGCCACTAAAGAGCGCTACGCTTCCGCAGCGATTTCACCCGATGGCTACAAGATTGCGACCGTTAAAACAGGTACAGATTATAAGACTACCTTAATCGTGCTTGACTACTTTTCAAAAAAGGTATTGAAGGAATTTACAAACACAGACAATGATTTTATTTCGATGCCTCGCTGGTCTGCCGATGGAAAAAATATTGTTGCATTACTAACCAATAAGAAAGGAAAGGCCATTGCCCGTTGGAATATCGACACTGATCAGTTGGCGCTGCTCACGGGCTTCACCAATGAAAACCTTGGCCATCCCGTGCCAGCCGGAAAGTATATTCTGTACAACTCGCCTGTGAGTGGCCTTGACAACATTTACGCCCTGGACGTGGAAAACGGAAAACGGTTTCAAATTACATGCAGTAAATACGGGGCTTACAATCCTGCACTTTCGCGCGATGGTAAAACCATTTACTACAACGAACAAGGCCGTGACGGAATGGATGTTGTAAAGATTCCTTTTGCTCCGGAGTCGTGGAAACCCTGGGCTAACTTGAGTCAACCTGATGTGATGTTCAAGCATCTGGTAGATCAGGAAGGCCACCCTGACCTTATTAATTCAACTCAGGCTAAGTCATATTCAACAAAGAGATATTACCGATGGAAAGGAATGATCAACCCCTATAGCTGGGGCGCTACAATGAACACAAGTTTGACTCAGGCCTATATCGGAATTACGTCACAGGATATATTAAGCACAACTACACTCAGCGCAGGTTATCTCTACGACATCAATGAGCGAGTAGGTGCCTGGAAAGCAACCGTCAGCTATCAGGGCTGGTATCCAATCATTGATTTTTCGGTAACTCAAAGTGACCGTAAGGTGAATGAAGGGGATATAGTAATTGAAAAAGATACTGGTAAGAAACCATATAGTAAAACTTACGAAACGAAGAATCTCACTTTTAACTGGAAAGAAAAAAATGTAGAAGGAGGTTTGAGAATTCCCTTGAACACCACCACTTCAAAGTTTGTTGGAAATGTTACGTTTGGTAATGCCATTGGCGTTACACAAGTAAGTCAATTCTCGAATACGATTAACACAGACAGGATCATTCCAACGCTCACCGTTAATGATACCGTTCGTAATATCTATTTTCTTTCAGACCAGATAAGCAACGGAAATTTAGTTTACAATCATTTTTCGTTCGCTGCTTATCGCTTGCTAAAACAGAGCAGACGCGATATTTATAGTAAGTGGGGCCAGGCTATTTACATGAATGTTTATAACACACCCTACGGAGGTGATTTTACCGGGAAACTATTCGCCTTTTATGGCATTGGATATTTTCCGGGTTTATTTAAACATCATTCGATCTGGGGATACTGGGGTTATCAGAACTCTCAAATCGATAATATTTACTATGCTAACAAGGCTGGAACAGCAGTTGCAGAAAATTATAATTACCAATTCAGAAACCAGATTCCCTTTGCGAGAGGTGGCTTGGGAATATCTCGTTTTACAAATTTTTATTCAATGTCTGGTAATTACACCTTTCCCGTTTGGTACCCGGATATTGCCATCGGACCTGTGCTAAATATTCAAAGGGTTCGCGCAAACGGTTTCTTCGATTACGGATACGGGCAAGGTGGACTTAATTTTACTGGGCTCACACAAACTTACATGTCTACGGGTGTTGAAGTAAAAGTAGATGTTAACGTGATGAGGTTTCTTCCCCAGTTGGATTTCGGGATACGTTACTCGATGGGTATCAAACCGTCAACATCATTGTTTGAAATTCTGATTGGAACCATCAATTTCTAAGGAAAGGAAAGCCTTTCAGATTACTCCAAAAACGACTATTTTTGACCCTCGTTGATAGAAATTGTAAGTCGTAATTATAAAATCTTAAATATAAATGGCAGAGATAGTTCGCATGCCCAAGATGAGTGACACCATGACCGAAGGGGTGATCGCAAAATGGCACAAGAAAGTCGGTGATACTGTTAAATCGGGTGAATTGATGGCCGAAATCGAAACCGATAAGGCCACCATGGATTACGAATCATTTAATACGGGAACGGTACTTTACCTGGGCGCCAAGGAAGGCGAAGCCGTACAGATCAATGCGGTGTTGGCGATTGTAGGGAACAAAGGTGAAGATTACTCCGCACTTCTTGCCGGAGCTCAGAATGCGGCTGCCTCGGGCGGTGGAAAGGCAGACCAGCCAAAAGCAGAAGTTGCAACTGCATCTAGCGGTCCAGCCATCGATACATCGGGCATCAAAGCAGAAATTGTGTTAATGCCGAAGATGAGCGATACCATGACCGAAGGGGTGATCGCCAAGTGGCATAAGAAAGTGGGCGACCCAGTGAAGTCTGGTGAATTGCTTGCCGAGGTAGAAACAGACAAGGCTACCATGGATTACGAATCTTTCAACACGGGAACCTTGCTGTACATTGGCGCGAAAGAAAAAGAAGCCGTTAAAATAAATGATGTTCTTGCCATTATTGGTGAGAAAAATGCTGACTGGGAAACGCTGTTGAAAGCTCATCAATCAAAAGGATCTGGTGTTTCTTCTTCGTCTTCATCAGCGTCTTCTGCTAGTTCAACTTCCTCCGCGGCAACCGCTACACCTGTTGCTGTGAGTGAAACATCAACCAATGGCCGTTTAAAAGCTTCTCCTCTTGCCAAAAAGATGGCGAAAGATTTGGGCTACGATATCAACAAGATACAAGGAACCGGAGATAGCGGACGGATTACCAAACACGATGTAGAAAGCTACAAACCAAGTGCAACACCAGCTGCCGCTGCTTCATCAGGAAAAGCAACTGCCGCACCCGTTGTGCTGCCACAAGTAGTAGGTCAGGAAAGCTTTGAAGAAATTGCCGTTTCGCAAATGCGTAAAACCATCGCGAAGCGTTTGGCTGAAAGTAAGTTCTCAGCGCCACACTTTTATCTCACCATGGAGATCAATATGGACAAGGCCATTGAAGCACGCAAGAGCATCAATGAAATTGCACCCGTTAAGATTTCCTTTAATGATATGGTGATCAAAGCTGCAGCTGCTGCACTGCGTCAAAACCCTGATGTAAACGTAAGCTGGCTTGGCGATAAGATTCGTAAAAATAATCACATTCATATTGGCGTAGCAGTGGCGGTTAAAGACGGCCTACTCGTGCCAGTGATTCGTTTTGCCGATAACAAATCCCTTTCGCATATATCGCTGGAAGTGAAAGACCTCGCACAAAAAGCACACGATAAAAAATTGCAGCCTAAGGATTGGGAAGGAAGTACATTCTCTATTTCTAACTTAGGAATGTTTGGTATCGAAGACTTCACAGCTATCATTAATCCTCCTGACGCGTGTATTCTTGCAGTTGGTGGAATTAAAGAAACGGCTGTTGTTAAAAATGGTCAGCTTGTTCCAGGTAATGTAATGAAAGTGACTTTATCTTGTGATCACAGAGCGGTGGATGGTGCAGTAGGTTCCGCCTTCCTTAAAACGTTCAAAGGCCTTATGGAAGATCCGGTGAGGATTTTGATTTAAGATTTCATGATAGATGTTCGAGAACCAATAGTAGCATATAATAAGACAAAACTCAGCATTGAAGAATATTTGAGTTTTGAGCGGGCATCTGCAGAGAAACATGAGTTTTTTCAAGGGGAAGTGTTTGCTATGGCCGGTGCCGGTAATCTGCACAACATTATTTTTTCAAATCTTTTTGGTGAGCTTACGATCCAATTGAAGGGAAAGAGTTGCTACCCCTACGGAAGTGACATGCGCATTTACATCCCGCATAATACTCTGTTCACTTATCCCGATATCTCGATTTTTTGTAACGAGCCCAATCAATTTGAGGAAGATAATCTTACCAATCCTACCGTATTGATTGAAATTTTATCACCCAGCACAAAGAATTATGATCGGGGAGACAAGTTCAAGCTTTATCGCGATATCCCATCTTTGAAAGAATATATGCTAGTTGATTCCGAATCAATTAATATCGAAGCATTTCGGATAAATCCGGCAAAACATTGGGAGCTGGAAGAGTATAAAAAAATCGATGAAGTTTTATCTGTTCCTACGCTGGAGCTGACCATTCCTGTTAAGGAGATTTATCAGCGCACGAAACTATTCTAAAACCATTATGGAAAAAATTCATTCTACAACCATATTGGCTGTTCATCACAACGGCTCCATTGCTATTGGTGGTGATGGACAAGCTACGATGGGAAATACCATTGCAAAAAGTAACGTAAAAAAAATACGCAAGCTGCAGGATGGAAAAATCATGACCGGCTTCGCAGGCTCCACGGCAGATGCTTTCACTTTACTCGACCGTTTTGATGATAAGTTAAACGCGTATGGTGGCAACATGAAACGCGCTGCCATTGAACTTGCCAAAGACTGGAGAACAGATCGTTACCTGAGAAGATTAGAGGCGATGTTGATCACGGCCAACAAAGAAGAAATTTTAATTCTTTCCGGAACGGGAGATGTATTGGAGCCAGATAATCATGTGGCCGCCATTGGTTCTGGTGCGATGTATGCGCAGTCAGCGGCACTAGCCCTTAAGAAACATGCCCCCCATTTATCAGCAGAAGAAATCGTAAGAGAGAGTCTGAACATAGCTGCTGATATTTGCATCTATACCAATCACAACCTGGTGATTGAAAAGATTGGATAAAAAAAGAGCCTGATTTCCTCAAGCTCTTTTTCTTGCATTAAAGCAATTATTTTACTCACCATCACCGCTAGTCTGTACTTCATAACTAGTAGTCATAGCACTGAAATACTCGCGGTTCATCCTGGCGATATTAGTGATTTTAATAGCTTTAGGACACTCTGCTTCGCACGCTCTGGTATTTGTGCAAGAGCCAAATCCTTCGGCATCCATCTGCGCTACCATCTTTTCTACGCGCTCTTTTCTTTCTGCATGGCCTTGAGGCATTAACGCGTATTGAGAAACTTTTGCACCAACAAACAACATAGCCGAAGCATTTTTGCAAGCCGCTACACACGCACCACAGCCGATACAAGTGGCCGCGTCCATAGCCTCATCTGCTATCTTTTTAGGCACCGGAATTTCGTTTCCATCCGGAACACCTCCCGTGTTTACACTCACGTAACCACCTGCACGTTGGATGCGATCGAAGGCTGAGCGATCAACCACCAAATCTTTTATAACAGGGAATGCCTTGGCTCTCCAAGGTTCGATGGTAATGGTTTCACCATCTTTGAAGGAGCGCATGTGAAGCTGACAGGTTGTCGTTTGAAGGGGGCCATGTGGATGACCATTGATATACAAACTGCACATTCCACAGATACCTTCACGACAATCGTGATCAAAATGAATAGGCTCCTCTCCTTTCTTAATTAATTCGGTATTGAGCACATCAAGCATTTCCAAAAACGACATATCCGAGGATACATGATCCGCCTGATAGGTTTTGAATTCACCTTTAGCGTCTTTGTTTTTCTGTCTCCAAACTTTCAGCGTAAGCTTCATATTATTTCAATATTGAGATGGAAATTCTTATTTGTAACTGCGTTGGGTACGTTTTATAAATTCGTAGTCAAGCATTTCTTTATGTAACTCTTCTGGCTGGTTATCTCCTTTGTATTCCCATGCCGCTACATAGGAAAACTCATCGTCTTTGCGTAGCGCTTCTCCATCTGGAGTTTGTGATTCTTCACGGAAATGGCCACCACAAGATTCAGAGCGATTGAGTGCATCATCTACCATCAATTCGCCTAGCTCGAGAAAGTCGGCAACACGACCAGCCTTTTCAAGCTCCATGTTTAACTCATTGGCACTGCCAATAACATCCACATTCGACCAAAACTCTGCACGCAAATCCTGAATTTTCTTTTTAGCAGTTTTCAATCCAGCCTCACTTCTTGACATACCACAATATTCCCACATGATCAATCCTAACTCGCGGTGGAATTCGTCAACTGTTTTCTTTCCCTTAATGCTCAACAGCTTGTTTACGCGATTGTTCACGTTATCAATAGCTTCCTTGAAAGCAACGTGATCGGTTCCAATTTTATCACTCCAGCCAATGTTGGCTAGGTAATCACCGATTGTGTAAGGAATTACAAAATATCCGTCTGCCAACCCTTGCATCAGCGCACTTGCCCCAAGTCGGTTTGCACCATGGTCAGAGAAGTTTGCCTCACCCAAAGCATAGCAGCCCGGAACAGTAGTCATTAGGTTATAATCTACCCACAAGCCACCCATTGTATAGTGTACCGCAGGGAAAATCATCATGGGTACTTCGTATGGGTTTTCACCGGTGATTTGTTTATACATGTCAAACAAATTACCATACTTCGCTTCAATGGTCTTACGTCCATCGCGTTTGATAGCGTCTGCAAAATCCAGAAAAACAGCAAGACCTGTTGCTCCTACTCCACGGCCTTCGTCACACACATACTTCGCATTTCTCGAGGCAACATCGCGAGGAACGAGGTTACCAAAACTTGGATACTTTCTTTCCAGGAAGTAATCGCGATCTGCTTCAGGAATAGAAACGGCTTCTTTTCCGGTCAAACCTTTTCTTGCCGTTTTAGGAACCCAAATGCGTCCATCATTTCGCAGCGATTCAGACATCAAAGTGAGTTTTGACTGATGATCACCCGAAACAGGAATACAGGTTGGGTGAATCTGCGTGAAGCAAGGGTTGCCGAACAAAGCTCCTTTCTTATGAGCGCGCCACGCGGCAGTTACATTTGAACCTTTCGCGTTGGTTGATAGATAAAATACGTTTCCGTATCCACCCGTACACAGAAGAACAGCATGAGCACTGTGTGCTTCGATTTTTCCGGTAACCAGATCTCTGGTAATAATCCCCCGCGCCTTGCCATCAACAACGACAAGATCCAACATCTCTGTGCGCGAATACATTTTCACTTTGCCGTTTGCAATCTGGCGATTCAACGCACTGTAAGCGCCCAGCAACAACTGCTGTCCTGTTTGACCACGTGCATAAAACGTTCTCGATACCTGAGCACCACCAAAGGAGCGGTTCGCCAGCAAGCCACCATATTCGCGAGCAAAAGGAACACCCTGTGCCACGCATTGATCGATAATATCAACGCTTACTTCGGCCAGGCGATGCACGTTGGCTTCACGAGCACGATAGTCACCACCTTTTATGGTATCATAAAAGAGACGGTAAACACTGTCTCCATCGTTCTGATAATTCTTTGCCGCATTGATTCCACCCTGCGCAGCAATACTGTGTGCCCTGCGCGGACTGTCTTGGAAGCAAAATGCTTTAACATTGTAACCAAGTTCGCCCAGTGAAGCAGCAGCAGACGCACCAGCTAATCCGGTACCTACTACGATTACTTCGTACTTTCTTTTATTAGCCGGATTAACCAGCTTAAGATTGAATTTATGTTTGGTCCACTTCTCTGCCAAAGGGCCTTCAGGTGCTTTTGATTCGAGCTTCATGATGAGTGTCTTAAACTATTTTATTTTCCAATAAAAAACATCCAGATGGGTATCAATGCAAACAATGCCGGAACGATCACTGCAAAGGCTTTGCCTACAAAATTGACAATAGGATTGTACTTCATGTGATTCAATCCCAATGTTTGGAATGCACTGACGAAGCCATGCCATAAGTGAAAACCAATTGCGATCATGCAAAACGTGTAGAGGGCAACATACCCTGCATTTGAAAATGCGAGAGCCACAACAGTGTATAAGTCTCGAACATCTTTACCCTCGTAATTAACCATTGGAATAGACCCCCAATGCATTTCTGCCCAAAAGTTTTTTAAGTGAATAATGATAAATGCGATGATAATGGTTCCAAGAATACCCATGTTTCGCGATGACCATATTGATGACTTGTTTTCCATCGCATATCCAACGGGACCGCGAGCTTCGCGATTCCTCCTGGAGAGAATGATGGACCAAACCACGTGGATAATGATCAACAAGAAGTTCCCCTTGGATACTGTTTGAATCAGTGGGTTGGTACTCATGAATTCAGCATAAACGTTAAACGCTTTGCCTCCGTCATGTTTTAGTAATTGCAAATTGCCGGCCAGGTGAACAGCTAAGAAAGAAATTAAAAACAACCCTGTGAGGGCCATCATTAACTTTCGCCCTAGTGTGC
>CAZNCO010000123.1:0-9865 GCA_964571345.1 uncultured Ohtaekwangia sp. | reverse complement strand
GGTTTGATGGAATGATAATATCTGGTGTGACTCTTTATCACTTTAGACAGATACTCGGCATTTTTTATACGACCTCGAATAAAACCTTCAACACCTTTTGAGCCTGGCTTGAGGTAGTGCTGATTCAAAACTTCAGGATTTACATCGTCACCGGCTTTGTCAAGTGCCAGCCAGAAGCGGTCGATGTCTTCAGTGACGATTTGGGTGGCCATTGGATCTTTGTTCTGAGCGAAAAGACCTGAGTTAACCAATAATAAAAAAGTAAGCGCTGAAAGTATCTTCATGTTCGTAATTTTAGGAGTCTGAAACGGCTTTGTTAAAATCTTGTTGTCATGAATGTCATTACAATTGGTTAACATTGGTGTCGATAAATTTAGAATTTCAACTTTGATTATTTAAAACAAACCGAATATGGAAATAAGACCGCTAGGTTCGCAGGGGTTAAAGACATCCCAACTGGGATTGGGTTGCATGGGCATGTCAGAATTTTATGGAGCAGGTAACGATGATGAATCAATCAAAGTAATTCATCGGGCCATCGAATTAGGTGTCGTATTTCTTGATACAGCTAACATGTATGGGCCGTTCACAAATGAAATTCTTGTTGGCAAAGCACTGAAGGGGAAAAGAAGTCAGGTGACACTTGCCACAAAGTTTGGTATCGTTCGCGATCCATCGGATCCAACCAAACGTGGTATCAATGGCAAGCCAGAGTATGTGAAACAATGTTGTGAGGATAGCCTGAAGAGATTAGATACCGATGTGATTGACTTATATTATCAGCACCGCGTTGATCCCAATACACCGATTGAAGAAACGGTCGGAGCGATGAGTGATCTTGTGAAGCAGGGAAAAATCAGAGCGATCGGATTGTCTGAGGCTTCGCCTTCCACAATAAGAAGGGCACACAAAGTCCATCCTATTACCGCGCTGCAAACAGAATACTCTTTATGGAGCCGGGAGCCCGAAGATGAGTTGCTTGCTGTTTGTAAAGAATTGGGAATCGTTTTCGTAGCGTACAGTCCCCTCGGTCGCGGATTTCTGACAGGTCAGATAAAAAAGTTCGAAGATTTTGAGCCAAATGATTTCAGAAGGATGTCGCCTCGTTTTCAAGGAGAAAACTTTCAAAAGAATCTTGACATTGTGAAGAAGCTGGAAAGTCTCGCCATCAAAAAAGGTTGTACAACTTCTCAACTTGCTTTGGCATGGGTGATGGCTCAAGGCGATCACATCTTTCCCATTCCAGGAACAAAGCGCATGAAGTATCTCGAAGAAAACGTGGGTGCCATAAAAATCAAATTCACAAAAGAAGAACTTTCTGAAATAGAGTCAATCGCACCCAAAGGCTTTGCGTTGGGCACTCGCTATGCAGAAGGTGGAATGAAAACATTGAATGGTTAATCAGACCTGATGAAAAACTTTTCTCTTTTTCTTATTTTGTCTGTGGCCGTTGCTTACAACTTCATCGCACAAAGTCCGGAAATCTTATTGCGCGAGTTTGCGTCCGGTCAAATCAAAAAAGGGGTGCGTTCTATTGGCATGGGTGGTAATGGAGCTACCTGGGGTAACTACTCTCTCACCTGGCGAGATTCAAGCACCGCCCTCGTCAATGCAGGAGTCACAAGCTACACCAACGGAAATAACTTTAGCTTCAGTGCCATTGGCGTAAATACTCCAAGGCTAAAAAACGGCTGGGTCTTTTATGCGATTGCATTGTCGCAATATGCGAGCGATGTTTCGCTGAGCGTAAAATCGCCAGTGCTGGGAAATAGTGCAACGGCAGTGCGCGGTGATGGCAGCAATCAAGCAGTGTTTATCAAAGGCGCTAAACTTTTTAAGCATGGATTTTCTTTTGGGTTCTTGCTCTCCTACGAGCGTTCTCAATTTTCAGTGAATGCCGAAAATAATTCATCCAGCTTTGTTCGCTACCAAACCTTTTGGCTGCCTTCCGGAGGAATCGGGTTTACCTGGCAACCTAATCAGCGATGGTTGTTTGGCTTTCGAGGGTTGTTCAATCATGATACGGAGAGAAAAATCGACAACCTCGGTGTTTATGAAGGTTTGAATCTTGCACATGAATATCGACTTGGTGTTTCTGTCAGCCTATGGCACGGGGCGCTGATCGACATCGGTGGAAACATGCGCTACCGTTATAATCAGATCAGCAATACAAGGGTCACTGATTTTTCTCCAAATCTTGGATTCGAGCAAAATTTCTGGAACCGTCAGTTTGCTCTGCGTTGTGGTGTGGATGAATCTTCAGCAACCGGTGGCTTCAGTATTCGAAAACTGCCAATTGTGTTGGATGTAGCTTATCTGAATAATTTAGGAAGTGCTCGGCTGGGAACACTTTACGGCTCCAGCAGCAATTCTGCCATTGCCACGCTGATTTACAATTACGGATTTAAAGGAAAAGTTAAATAGCCCTTATTCCTTGGGAGGATCAATCATGATATGCGCTCTGTGGGTGCCTGGATCCATGATCCATGGCATACCGGGAGCCATCGGCTTTGTAGGTAAGCCAGTGGAAGCAGCAGTAGCATACGGAATATAAATTACTGAGCGCTGGTATCCGTTCTTCACTTCGCCCGTTGCCGGATTATAATTCTCCTTGTCAGCAGAATAAACGATAAGCGTAGCTGGTTGCTTGGGCATTACCAACTTTCCGCTCTTCACTTCCTTTTCGCGGATGTCAAAAACTTCCTGAAAGCTTTTCTTCTCTTTTTTCAGTTCTCTGCCGCGCGCCATAAAAGGCTCCAGGCTTTTGTGATAGCATGATACATTCAATCCGGGTTGATTCGGATCATCCGCCAGGCATACCAACTCATTTTCACCTTTGCGCAAAACGATGAAATCACCTTTGGGTGAGTAGCCGTACACCATCGCTTTGTCTTTGGATTCTTCAGGTGCCGCAAGCAATGCCGTTTTGATTTGAACTTCCGCAGACGGAATATTTTGGCCCAACACCGTTCCCATCGCGCCAAGCAAAAAAACCAGCAAAGCAGTTTTCATAATCTTAATTTTTTAGAATTTGAAATTCAGAACACATCTCTCAATAATATCACAACAATCATGCACTTGTTCTTCTGTGATCACCAACGGAGGAGCCAGGCGAATAATATTTCCATGTGTTGGCTTCGCCAGCAAACCGCTCTCGGCAAACTTCACACAAAGATTCCAGGCCGTTTCACTCTGTGGTGTGTCGTTGATGACAATGGCATTCAATAAACCTTTGCCACGCACGAGCGTGATCAGATTTGTTTTTTTCATCAGCAAGCTCATCCGCTCACGGAAAATTTTACCAAGACGCTCAGCATTCTCAGCCAGTCTTTCATCCTTAATTACTTGCAGCGCTTCTATCACAACAGCGGCAGCCAAAGGATTGCCACCAAATGTAGAACCATGTTCCCCCGGCTTGATGGTGAGCATGATGTGGTCATCTGCCAAAACCAATGAGATAGGCAATACACCTCCGCTCAGCGCTTTTCCTAAAATTAAAATATCAGGACGTACATCTTCGTGATCACTTGCCAACATCTTTCCCGTGCGGGCTATGCCGGTTTGAATTTCGTCCATCATCAGCAACACGTTGTATTGCTTGCAAAGTTTTTCGGCAGCTTTTAAATATCCCTCGTGCGGAACAAAGACTCCGGCTTCTCCTTGTATCGGTTCAATCCAAAGTGCGCATACATTTTTGTTGGCCAATGCTTTTTCCAGGGCGGGAACATTATCATAATCTACAATTTCAAAACCCGGCATAAACGGGCCGAAGCCTTTTGTAGCAGATGGATCTGTTGATGCAGAAATAATAGTGGTGGTTCGTCCGTGAAAGTTTTGCTTCACCGCTACGATCACAGCTTTGTTATCCTCGATTCCTTTTTTAAGATATCCCCACTTGCGCGCAAGCTTGATGGCCGTTTCGTTGGCTTCGGCACCACTGTTCATAAACAGTGCTTTCTCATAACCAAACGTTTCGCAAACGTACTTTTCGGCTACCCCAAGTTTATCATTATAAAAAGCCCGTGATGTAAGTGTCAGCTCCTTTGCCTGGCTCACCAATGCATTTACAATGCGAGGATGACAATGTCCCTGGTTGACTGCACTATAGGCCGAAAGAAAATCATAGTACCTTTTTCCCTCCACATCCCACAAAAAAACGCCATCGCCTTTGGTAAGTACCACCGGTAATGGATGATAATTGTGTGCTCCATATTTTTCTTCGAGGGCAATAGCCTGCTTACTGCTTGTGATCGAGTCAACCATAAAATTTTATTAGGGAAACAAAGTTACCCAAAACCGGCTGTAAAGCCTAACGTTTCAGATGCTTCTAAAGGCTTTGACGAAGCTTACTTTTTGACATCAAACTTATCGATCGCGGGAATGTTCTCGAGAATGTTTGTGCGGATCTGGCTTTGCAAGTACCACTCAATCTGGTAGAACTGGGCGGCTATTGCGATACCTACAGATTTTTTTATTTTAAGATAATATTTGGAGATCAATTTGTCCTGACTGGTGGCAAGTTCGATTACATCGCGCATAACTTCGTCAGTTTCAGCTTCATTAAGTTTGGAATAGTTTTTTACATAGTTATTAAGAGCTGCAAACTTCTTCTGGCCCAACAGTTTGCGATTGCTTTCATACTCCTCATACAATTTCCAGAATTGGTCTTTATTGCCCTGGTCTGTTTTTACAAACTCAGAAACAATTTCCTTTTTCGGCATACCGAAAAGAGTTTGAAACATTTGCGTCTCATCCGTATCTATCTGACCAAAGGCTTGGGCACTCACAATCAGGGAGACGAAAAAGAGGATCGTATTTTTCATAGAGTAATTTAAATGTAGATCAAAGTCAACTGGTGAGACAAGTTACAACAATATTTAAGCATCTGCCAAGAAATTTAAAATTTACGGCAGTATTTCAAACCGATCAGTTGGTTTGCTTTGTGAGCGGAATAAAGGATAACTTTACACAATATTTTTTTTGCATGGATTTTAATTTTGATGTGCTGACAAGAACCTTTGAGTGGCTTTCAAAACTCGGCCTGTGGGACAGGATTTTTGGGTGGGGAAAAATAAAATCCCAGCTGGTAGAAGCAAACGGAGAATTGCAGAAACTGCTTTCAAAAGCTGAGGCTTTGCAGGCTGCCAATAGCAAACTAGAAACATCTCTTACCTTAGATAAAGCAAACGCCACAAACCTGCAACAGCTCGTAAGCCGGCTGGAAACTGAAAATGCCGCTTTGAAAGTGTCTAACGACCATCTTCAAAAGGAAAAGGAAGAACGAACAAAAGACTTATCGAGGCTCGAAGAAGCGAATAAGATTTATTTGAGAAGAGGAACAGAACTCTCAAACGATCTTTCGGTTACAAAAAATTCGCTGGAGCGGGCCGAGCTGGAATCCAAAAGACTTAAAGAGCAGCTTACGCAGTATCAAAGCCTGGAGGAACACCGCAAGCAGGATCATGAAAAATCGATGTCTACTTTAAATCAGATTAAGCAAGACATTCAAAAAGAACGGGAGGCAGAAAAAGAAAACCGTAATAAGGCAGAGATTGATCGCATCAAAAAGCTGCGTGAAACCTGGTCGAATCATGAAGAAAATGTAAAGGGTAGAATCAAAACCATTTGCAACCGCCATGGGATTGATTATGTGGATAAGGTGCCTTTTAAGGGAAGCCCTGACAACACCATTCGGATCAAGGACGAATACATTGTTTTCGATGCCAAGAGTCCGGCAAACGATGACCTCTCCAACTTTCCATCTTATATAAAGAATCAGACAGAAAACGTGAGCAAGTATGTGCGCGAGGAAGGCGTGCGCAGAGAAGTGTTTCTGGTGGTGCCTACCAACGCATTGGATATATTGGATAAATACGAATACCAATTGTCTGACTATCGGGTTTATATTATTTCCATAGATGCTCTGGAGCCGATTATCCTGGCGCTCCGGAAAATTGAGGATTACGATTTCGTGGATCAGCTCAGCCCCGAAGAACGTGAAAACATTTGCCGCGTGATCGGGAAGTTTGTTCATCTTTCAAAGCGAAGGATTCAGATCGATGGTTTTTTTGCCAAGCAGTTCTTTGAACTAGTGTACCGCAGCGAAGCCGATTTGCCAAAAGATATTTTAGATAAAGTGGTCGAGTTTGAGAAATCTGAAATGCTCAATCCTCCAACCGAGAAGAGGGCTAAACAGATTAACCTGAAAGAACTGGAGCTGGAGTCTGACAGGCTAAAAAGCGAGGCGAATCAAAAAGGAATTCTCACGCAAGATGCACGGCTCACCAAAGAAATCAACAAACTACCACTCTACACCAGCCAGGTAGAAAAAGACAAAGACCAGGCCGACTTATTTGGATAATTCGCCCTCAGCACCTGTAACATTGTTTTGATTTAAGAGTCATGGCCATGACTCCTTTACTATGATTAAAACATTTGTTAGTGCCATTGCCCTGGCCGTAGAAAACCTGAAGGCTAGATTATTTCATACGCTACTTTCCGTGTTGGGCATTGTGATCGGAGTGGCCGCCCTCGTTTCCATTCTTTGCATGATTGATGGCATGGAGAAATTCGCCAAAGATCAAATTCAAACGACCACATCACTTAATTCCATTGTGCTACAAAGTGAATCAATTAAATACACCAATGGGCTGCAGATCAAGAAAGATACGTTTGCATACTTTAACTACGAGCGGTTTAAACTTTTAAAAAGTTCATTTGATTCCAGCGCGGTAAAATTATTTATTGGTTCAACTTCTGCCACTGAATTGGAAACCACCAAAAAAGAAAAGACCGGAAGTTTACTTATTGGCATCGGTGAAAAAATGGATGACCATGTTAAGCTTTTGCATGGAAGATTTTTCACATCAACCGACTTGATAAATCGATCTAAACTTACGTTGCTCAACAAAAAGCTGCTGGACAATTTAGGACTGGATGCTTCGAGCATCGGCAAACAGATCTCTACTCTATATGGTGAGCTAACCATCATCGGTATTGTAGAAGAACAATCTGACAAACCAAAACTCTACCACCCCATCACGCTGCTCTCCTCGGCACAACTCAAGGAACATGTGCCGGCTGTTTGGATGGAAGTGGGCAACGTAGAAGAAGTAAATAAAATCAAAACAGCAGTAACCCAATGGATACAAAAAGAATTTGGCGCTTACGCAAATGACATTACGGTTGTTACAAACAGTTTCAGACTGGAACAAGTAGAGCGCGGCTTTCTGCTCTTCCGGATCATCATGGGATTGATTGTTGGTTTATCGGTAGTCGTGGGTGGCATTGGTGTGATGAACGTGCTTCTGATTTCTGTAACACAGCGCACTACAGAGATCGGGGTAAGAAAAGCATTGGGTGCAAAACGAAAAGACATTGTCTTACAATTTTTGGCCGAAGCCGTAACGATATCTGCGTTCGGAAGCTTCTGTGGTTTGGTGATCGGCTTGCTCTTTACCGTCACTGCTCTTCCGATTATAAAATCCATTACCAAAGTTCCGTTTCAGGCGGCCTACACAGTTGACACATTGATCATCGTCTCTTCACTTGCCATCCTGGTGGGCATCTCGTTCGGCACTTATCCTGCCATCCGCGCCTCGAGGCTTAACCCGGTAGAAGCTATTCGCAGAGAGTAAACGATAATACTTTTGGTTGCTCATGGTTTTTTTTACCTTAGTCGCATCATCACAAAAAAACTATGAAAAAGATATTCTACCTCCTCCTGATCGTTGTCGTTTCCTCGTGTGCATCCATTTCGCCTGTTGGCAATTGGGATTATAAAATTACGGGCACTCCCCAAGGCGATTACTCGGGAGTTCTTACCGTTGCCAAGAAGGATAAGAAAGACTATTCTGCTGTTATGAAATCAGATGCCGGAGATTTAAAATTCACTCAGTTTAAATTTGAGAGCAAAACAAAAAAATCGTCTGGTGAATTTGATTACCAGGGGATGACCGTTTCCTTTGATTCATCCGTTAAGGAAAATGAAATGACAGGCAGCGTGTCTGTGCAGGGGATGAACTTTCCGTTCACGGCAACGAGAAAAAAATAAGTTGGGTTGATCACAAGAAAAGAGAAGTTGAACTGAGTTTATGAAAGTGACTGCTGATAATAAGTTGAAGAAATTGATTGTAGTAGGCGATCGTGTTCTGATACGTCCAGGTAAACAAAGCGACAAGACCGACAGTGGCTTGTATCTACCGCCCGGTGTTCAAGAGAAAGAAAAAATCCAGAGCGGGTATGTAATCAAAGTTGGTCCAGGTTATCCACTGCCCGTGCCTGCGGATGAAGACGATGTGTGGAAAGGAAAAGAGGAGCAGGTGAAATACCTGCCGCTGCAGGCACAAGAGGGCGACCTCGCCATCTTTCTTCAAAAGGGGGCCATTGAAGTTATCTACGAAAAAGAAAAATATTTCATCGTGCCACAAGCTTCGATACTCATGTTGGAGCGCGAAGAAGAGTTGTGACCAACTTTCGTTAATTTTGGTATATGGAAGAAATTGTGCTGAAAATACCGGAGATGTACCCAATGACAGACGATGAGTTGTTTGCCTTTTGCGCTGCTAATAAAGAACTACGTATTGAACGCGATGAAGAAGGTCAATTAATAATTATGTCACCAGCGGGAAGTTTTTCAAGCAACTTAAATTTTAAATTAAATATTCAATTCGGAAACTGGGTCGAGGATAATCCAGCCCTTGGTGTAGGATTCGATTCCTCGGGAGGATTCACATTACCCGACCGGTCAATGAGGTCGCCAGACATCGCATGGATTAAAAAAGCAAAGTGGGAAGCTTTAACTTTGGATGAACAAAAGAAATTTGCACCTGTTTGTCCTGACTTCGTGATCGAGCTGAGATCCGAATCCGATTCATTGGTGCAACTGAAATCCAAAATGATCAAATGGATTGCCAACGGCTGCCAACTTGCCTGGCTGATCGATCCTACAGAAAAAAAATCGTATATCTACAAGGCAAATCAATCCGTCACAGAGATTATCGGCTTCGATAAAAAATTGAGTGGCGAAAATCTTCTGCCCGGTTTCGAGCTTGATCTGAAAAAGCTTGAATGATTAATGGCGAGCACATTTTTGCAAGCAGAATGGAGAAAACTGGCAATGGCAAATTATGCTGTTGAACCAAAAGTGCTACAGCCATTTCTTCCCAACAAGACTGAGTTTGATTTCTGGAACAACACCTGCTATTTGAGTCTCGTGGGTTTTATGTTCCTGAATACAAAATTGAAAGGCTTCAAAATTCCATTTCACTCCAATTTTGAAGAGGTTAACCTGAGATTTTATGTGCACTTCAAAGATGGCGTAGAATGGAAGCGTGGCGTTGTGTTTATTAAAGAGATCGTGCCAAAGCCCGCCTTGACATTTGTTGCCAATACCATCTACCATGAAAATTATGAGACGATGCCAATGGCGCACCGGTGGACCAAAGAAAGCGACCAACTCTCAGTGGAATATCGATGGAAAAAGAAAAGCTGGAATTCGTTTTTGGTGAAAACCTCAGCAACTCCCTTTGCCATCGCATCCGGTAGTGAGGAAGAATTTATCACCGAACACTACTGGGGCTACACACAAATAAAAAAGAAAACTTCAGAATACGGAGTTGAACATCCTCGCTGGGAAGTATATTAAACCACCGACTACCAAATTGATGTCGACTTTGGCGATGTGTATGGAAAGCCATTTGAGTTTTTAAAATCCGGGAAACCAGTATCCGTATTTCTTGCTGAAGGTTCGGAAATCAAAGTGAAAGCGGGGCGAGTAATTTAAACACTCTTGCCGTTGTTGGTGTTCTTCACCATAGTCGTTAACTTAAGAAGATTGAAAGGCATTAAGTATTTGGTAATAAGT
>CAZNCO010000122.1:0-10043 GCA_964571345.1 uncultured Ohtaekwangia sp. | reverse complement strand
ATATAGGCCTGATGATGTGCTTGATGATGTATTCGCATGGTAGTCTCGTCTATCCATGGCTCAAGTTCGCGGTAATCAAATGCCAACGCAGGCGATTGAAAAGGATATGTGGGTATGTTGATCATGTGCTCTTTCAGAACCCTTGCATCATGCGTACACCGGAGTGGTGTCTATGAAGATTCGGATGTTGATGCAAAGGCCTTGTTGATTGCGTTCGATAATGGTAACGCACGGGCAGTGAACTACTTTCCCGTCTTTACGCGTATAGTCTACGAGGGCCTCTAAAACAATGTAGTTGTCTTTACCCAATACGTTTTGAAAGTTGTGGTTCATGCCGCTAATGGTAGCCCAGAAAAGATCGATGCCATGAAGCAACGCATCCTTACCTTTCGCAACCGGATTATTGGCAAAGTGCAGTTCGCACCCCTCTGCAATAAAAGCGGCATATTGATCATGGCTCATGCTGTCAGCTGCTTTGTATTTATTCTGTAGCCATTGAAACGCCTCGGATGAAATTTGTTGGTTTTTTAATAGATGTATTTTCATAGATATAGAATAGTGTGATTCATATGAATCAAAGTTCATTAAATCAAGTAAGAGAAGACAAGCCAAAAAGTCGGTATAGCTGGGAGAAAAGTCGGGATGGTGACTGATTTACGCTATATGTTTTTTCGATATGCAGATGGAGACTGGCCGGTGAGGTTTTTAAAAAATTTACCAAATGTAGAAGGGTCGCTGAAATTCAGTTGATCTGCTACCTGGGCGATGGTGAGCTCTTTCTTTTGTAGTAATATTTTTGACTCCAACAACACCATCTCATCAATCCATTCGCCTGCCGTTTTACCAGTCTGCTCTTTGATAACCGAAGAAAAGTGTTTCGGGCTGAGGCTGGCCAGTGATGCATAAAATCGAACATCGCGATGTCGTAAATAATTAATTGCCAATCTTTCTTTGAATTGACTTACGATTCTAACTTTTGGAGAAAAAGTTTCGACTCCATTCTTCTTTGGCCCGTAAAGTCTTGATATTTCGTGAAGCAAGATGTAAATCAAACTTCTGACTATCATAGGCGTGTACTCATTGTCTTCAGCTACCTTTCTTTTTAGTAACTTAAAATATGCTTGAATATTCTCAAATTGACTCTTTGTTAGCTTGATGTAGTGGCACTCCCGATCATGAAAAAATTGGTATTGTTCAAGGTAATTGATGTTAACCTGGTTGCGCAAAAAATATTCCTTCTCAAAGAAAATTACCTGAGTATGAAAGCCAGCATCGCTATCAATGAATTTCCGGATTACTGTTGGGCCGACTACAAAAATGGCAGGTGCAACAATTCGGTTATGCACCAGGTCGGCCTCTACCTGCAATTCACCTTTTAGCAACAGACAGATGGAATAGGCACAGGTGCGAAACGGTTCTGTGCTGAAATGTCTTTTTGATTTAGACTCATTAAAGAAGAAACCCCGATGTTCCTGGTCCGAGCCAATCGCCTTTTGAAATCCGGGAAGAGTATAAGATGTCATGTTTTTTTGTCAATATAAATCAAAGCAATCGGTGGAAAACATTCAAACGCGGATGCTCTTTTTTTAATTCTGAAAAGAAAATTAACTCATGCCCTAAGACCAAGTTAGAAAAGGTACTGAATGGTTAAGTAACTTTTGTTGGTTAGAGTATATATTTTATTGTGCTGCCTTTAGAAGTGACTCATGAAATGTTCAAATCTTGATTTTTGTCAAGCGCAAACGATCGGTTAAGTCTTTACTCCACTATTTTTAAAGAACTCGCATCTTATGATTTTAATAATGATTTTAAGAAGATTAAGGCACCAGCAATGATTTTGTACGGAGACCATGAAGTAGGTGCCGGTATAGCAGGCCGCCTCTATCACGCAAATGTCAAAAATCCACGAATGGTTCTTGCTAAGAATAGCGGCCACTTTCCTTTCATTGAGAATCGGAAGGAGTTTTTAGATATCATTTTTTCCTTTTTAGCCGCGTATAATTAAAGCCATGCTTTGACACATAAGTGTTTAAACAGACGAGTCTGCAAGTAAATGGAACGTATTCACAAAAAGCCTATTCCTTTACTATCAATGCAATTAAGGCCGAAAACGGTTTTGAAATAATTCTTATTTTAGAAATGAGTTAAAGCCTGCTGTATCAAAAAAGATAGTCAATGACTCAAGTTTGCCATCATGCACCTTCCACAACTCCGCTACATTAGCATTTATTGACTTTCCATTCGGAAAATTGTAATCATAATTTGCCAAAACAAATGCTTCGTCTCCATGGACGAACATCTTAACTGGTCGCACATCCGTAAATAATTTTCCAAAGCGATTGATAACTTCAATATAGGAATGTTTGCCGACCACCGGCTCTTGCTTAGTCATATCTCCTCCAATAAATTTAAAGTCTTCTGAAAGAGCCGTCTCCCAACCGTTTTTTTTTGCGAGCCCTTGATAATAGATGTTCAGTAGTTCGTTCGTTTTCATATGGTTCTTTATTTT
Source organism: uncultured Ohtaekwangia sp. (assembly GCA_964571345.1). GTDB lineage: Bacteria > Bacteroidota > Bacteroidia > Cytophagales > Cyclobacteriaceae > ELB16-189. The sequence continues at coordinate 7,534 of CAZNCO010000122.1, read as the reverse complement.
ATAAATAGTTTTTTAGCTTGAGTTAAAACGGCCGTGGTCCGGTCAATCTCCTTTCAGACCTAAAGTTGGATTTTTTAATACCACACTCGCAACATTTTTGATGATGACAACAACCGTTAAAATAAATACGAGTGCCCCAAAACCTATCCAACTTAATAAACCGGGATGTATGCGGTAAGGAAATTGCACCAAGAATTTATTCATTGCAAACCATCCAATACAGGTAGCGATTGCCATGGCGATCAACACTAAAATTGAGAACTCCTTGCAGAGTAAACAGATGATCTTAACTGACGATGCTCCGAATACCCATCGAACACTAAGTTCCCGTTTCCTCCGAGAAATCATGAACGTGACAAGTCCGAATATACCTAGCACCATAATAGAAATAGCGACAAAAGAAAATAGAGTCGATAACTTTTGGATAACCGCCAGCTCCTGAAACTTTTTTTGAAAATCATCATCTGTGAAGCGGTATTGAAACGGATAGTTGGGATTTAATTTTTTAAAAACTTCCTCAATTTTATGAAGCGTAACTGGCAATTTTTCTTCGGCACTCAAACGCAGGGTAGCCGTACTACTCCACATCGGATTGAAAACAATGATCATGGGTTGCACAGGCTTGAAAGGTGAGTCCATGACAACATCTGACACAACCCCAATTATTTTCAGGTCAACATCCGTGTGCACTTTGCTTCCGATAATACTTTTTGAGGAAATTAATCTGGCTGCTGTTTCATTAATGATCGCGGATGTCGAATCACTTGGAAAATCTCTTGAAAAATCGCGACCTTCTATAATCTTTATTCCCATTGTTTTTAAAAAATCGTATTCTGTTGCGATAAGATTGAAAGCTACTCGATGATCATTCCCTTTTCCAGGCCAACTGACCTCGGTATTGGCTAGAACAGAGGTGATCGGACTGTTGCTTTTGCATACTGACTCAACAACACCGGTCTGCAATAATTCCTGTCGTATTGTAGAGAAATTCTGTTGCATTTCTCCGTTCATCCACACTTGAATCAAATTATCTCTATTGTAACCTATGTCACGATCACGGGTATATTCTATTTGTTGACTTATAATTAGCGTAGATGAACATAGCAGGATGGATATAGCATATTGAAAGGTCAATAGAAATTTTCGACTCCTACCTTTATCTCCCAGGTTGAAGACTTCACCTTTTAAACCACTAAGAATCGGAACAGCAGATAGTAACCTCGCTGGATAAATACTGGCAAAAAAAGTAATGATGATTATCCCGATTAGGGAGTAACCCCAAAATAGCCCAGCCGAAAAGTATCGGGAAATGTGTTTCCCTATCCATGAATTGTAATAGGGAATCGCCAGGAAAACGATTAGCAATGCGATCAAATATGCCAGCGATACTTTAACGAATGTCTCTCCTAAGACTTGAAAAATGATATGCCTCCTTTCAGAACCTAAACACTTCTTTAGCCCAATCTCTTTGCTGCGACTTTCTGCATGTGCCGTAGTTATGTTCACGAAGTTGATAAGTGTAATAGCTAATATAAAGAACCCAACCACGGTACATAGAATGACATAAGTGACAAGGCCTCCAACATTTTTACCGTCCTGGAAGTTGGAATACAAGTGCCATCTGCTCATCGGATGTGGTATTAGCTTTGACTCGGATAGCTTTGGATTGTTTTTCCACAACAAGGTTACGATTTCACGCTGCAATTCTTTTGGATCTATGTCTGATTGACTAAGACAGTAAATCTGAAAACTGGAATCATCCCAACTGGATTTAGCAAATTCTATCCAGCGATTTGTTTTTTCATAAAATGAGAAAGGGAGCACATAATCGAACTTTATTGAAGACAACATTGGCGGATCGGATACAATGGCGACTACTTTTAGATCATCGTTGTTGTTAATCCTGATCACTTGGTTCAACCCATCTTCATTTCCGAATAGAGCTTTTTCAGTCGACTCAGTGATTACAATTCCAGTAGGAGATTCGAGTGAACCTGTGAGCTTGCCTTTAAGGCAATGGTAGCTAAATATTTCAAAAAATTCGGCCGTGGCTGCTATACCGAATTTAGTTACGCGATGATCCTGATGGCTCAATAAACTACCTTCATCAAAACTGGTGATCACCGTTTTTTTGATTTTAGTCGTCTTTGCGAGTAGTGCCTCCTTTAGATTATAAGGCAAGCCATCGCCCGTACTTATTTCATCATTTACCTTTTGCGTGTGCAATATCTTATACACGTCATTGTAGTTGGCCTGGTAGGTGTCATACGATAACTCATCAGCCACCCAGCAGAACAACAGAATACTGGAGGCTATTCCTACCGCAAGCCCACCAATATTAATCAACGTGTGGATGGGTCTGGCGATAATTTTCCTGATCGAGATCTTCAATAAATTCAACATCTTGGAGTCTGAATTATTTCTTGAAGTTATAGGCATTGATTACGTGCCCTTCGGGATCCTCTGCAGTGAATGCTTCACCCCACCCCATCTGTTGTGAGTCGTTAATAATCTTACCGCCATGACTGACAATTGACCTCGATAACTCTATAAGATTATCGCTTTCAATACCGATTTCTATTCCTGCTTTTCCTGGCTGCGAACCGACAGCATCCGCATCTTGAATGGTGATGTTACATCCATTTCCGTTGATCATAAAGAACCCGGGCGGCTTAGAAATTTTTTCCAACTCAGCTAAACCGAGTCCGTTTACGTAAAAGTCTCGTAACTTTCCGGGTCTTTTGGCCAGGAGATTGATACTTTCTAAGCGCGTTTTCATTTTGTTTTTTTTATAAATGTAGAATCGCAGGATGGGCTTAGATTGTAAAAAACGGACAGATAAAATTTAACAATGATTTTTGCTGCACTATGGCGTATAAAAATAGAGCCCCGGTAAAACATTTATCGGATTTCATAAAGTGTTATTGGTATGGGGAGCAAAAACTCGGCCCTCCAAACTATGAATTTGAAATATTACCCGACAGTTTTATTGAACTAGTTTTTTGTTTTGGCCAAAATCAAACCTTCATTCGCAAAGGCAGCACGATAAAAGAAATAGGCTCCGCTTTTGTTGTGGGATTGCTGGATAGCCCAATCTATATAAGATGTGAGGGAAAGATTAAAACCTTCGGGGTAAGGTTTTATGCCTGGGGTTTTTATCCATTTATTCGTGTTCAATCCGATTCATCTGCAACAGAATTAGACCTTATGAATCTCGACCTGGTGCTTCTTAACGAACGACTTAGAGAATGTATTGCTGAAGGAGATATTAACCGAGGTTTTGAAGAGTTGGAAGAAACGCTGTTACAATTTCTAAGAGTAAAAAACGAGGACTTTAGAATTACCGAGGCATCTAAAGAAATTTACAATGATCAGGGTAAAAGTAAACTAAAACAGTTTTTTCAAAAACTCAGAATATCAGAGAGGCAGTTGAATCGCGTATTTAATTTTACCATTGGACTCGGTCCGAAGGGCTTATCAAAGCGAGTCAGATTTCAGCACGTGCGCGATGCGATATTTGAAAACCCCGACATCAGCTTGACTGAACTTGCTTATGAGTTTAACTACACAGATCAGGCACATTTTATCAATGACTTTAAAGCATTTGCAAATAAGACACCAAGTGAGTTTGCCAATGAGATGAAGAATCTACGGGTGGCTATTTCCGAATATAATTCGCAAATGAAATGATCTGAACCTACTTATAAAACTGAAAGATTTATTCTGTTGCAACCGTGATTTTATTTTCTTTGTAAAACTTAGTGACAGCTTCCCTGCACGTGTGATTGTCACAAAACCACATCTGATGCGCCTGCAATTTCACCTGACCAACCAGGTTGCCGCACAGAAAACAAAAAATGATTACTTAGCTGATTTATTTTATTAATAGGGCCGCGTATCATAACTGACTAATGATTTTTGTTAGGTATTTTTTTTTATAAAACCTTCTGATCTTCATCTCAATAGAAAATACCATCTTTAACCAATTCAAGTGAAATCTGAATATCCTTGTTGTTATCTGTTCTCCCTTTGATAATACAGTTTTTGAAAAATTTGGCGTTGATAGATTTGATATTCAAAAACTCTTTCTCAAGATTTATTTTTAGACTGTCCTGGTTGCTTTCATAGTATCCGAAAAAAGTTTCATCCATAGCTGAAATAGAACATGTAGTATTCTGCTCCAGAAACAGCATCGCGGACTTCATAAATTCTCCGCGACCGATGTCAATGTTTTCTCCATTTATGGATAGGCTATTGATTTTATATGAGCCGTTGTGCTTTTCGGTTTTCTTAGGTATTATGTTATAGGGCTGCAGTTGAGCGATCATGATTCAAAAAATAAAACAAAGAGGAGCGTACAAAGTTGAAATAGTGCTTCCTGGCGTACCGATGTTTTTAAATTTGCCACCCATGTCCCAAAAGAATTTTTTCAAATCTCCGAGGTAATACTGCAGCAACAACAGTATGATTATGAATTCAAGAATGGCATGCCAGAGCGCCCCAACTTCAAAGGCAAAGTCGATAACTATAACATTCAAATAAATCACAAAAGCGAGCAAGAGGCCAAGCAAGCGTGTTCGGGTGAATAGAATAGTTAATCCAACGGTTAACTCACCTACACCAATGAAGACATTATAGAGATAGGATCTTCCAAAAAATGACCATGCATGCCAGAATTTATCTAACCGATTCAACGGAACATAAAGGATGTGATTGCTCAATTGAAATTGAGTTCCGGTAAATTTGATTATCGCAAAACTTATCATGACAAACGAAATGATGTAGACACCGATGCTTTCAAATACTCTTCGTTTATTCCAGCCGCTATTATCTGCCTGATTATCCATTTTGAACCAATTAATGCACAGTTTGAATTGCTTGGGTCAGTTTCCAGCAATAGATTATCGAAAGAAATCTGACATGCTCTTTCTGGTAAACACAAATGTCAAGGAAACAAAAATGGTCCAGGCGGTAACAAGCATGGGCGAACCCATGATCCAGTAGTCACTTAAAAGTTTCACTTTAATCAATAAAAAATTGAGTAGCCCCTCAATAACTAAAAGGTCGATAATTGTTGGTCCTAAGAATAAGATGCAAAACCAAAGCATTCTTCGATTTTCCTGAATCAAATTATATGCTTTGTAATTTGGTGCGCCAATGATTAATAGTACAAGAACAATGACCAATACCCAAGCTACCGAGTGGTTCATTCCCATGCTTGTCATTGCCCAGATTTCATCTCCAATACCGAAGAGCGCATTCAGCAATCTTTGGAATGGTGCACTGGCAAATACCAATACCATTCCAAGTGATTTTCTCTCGATCGTTTTACCGTGCATAAAATAAAACCCAACCCATAACATCAGAAAAGTGAATGCAGGGCCAGCTAAAGTAGATGCCACCTGTATGATCGTCTCCCCGTCACAGTCTTTGTTAAGACTCCAGACATTAAAATCGCGTGTTCCCCAGGAGCCGCAAAGGATACGCCCCACAGAGGTATGAACGAGTTCATGCAATTCGTGAAGCAAAAAAGAAGCACTCAAAAAAGCAGTGACGTTTCGAAAAGTAAATACAGGTTTCATGGCAAAAGATTTATAATTCATTAAACCCATCATCGCTCCACCTTTCACTTCCAACTCCATGCCTTACAAAAAAAAGCCCTCTGGGATCATATTGCTCTTTCACTCTCGATAATCTCGAATAATTCTCACCCCAAAATGAATTTTGCCAGTCCTCCTCAAAATAGTCGCTTTCGGAAACGTAAGATCCCTTTGCCAATGACAGTTTGGATAATTCCTTGTAGGCAGCAGAAATTTCTTTAGCGTCTTCTTCGGCAGACTTAGTGTCTGGCTCGTAGCCTTTGAAGTTTAAGAAAGCTGGTCCCCCTCCTCCGCCAATTATGGCGAGAGCGAATGAATCAAGAACAACAGGATTCATAGCAGTATTTTTACATAACTCTTTAACTTCGTTTGAAGTGCCTGCCAATCCTTTGTTAAAATGAATTGATACAGGCCACCTTCGACTCGCGTTAAACATTGCTTCAGCTAAACCGGAAAGATGAGTTGAGTTTAGAAGATCTTGTTTCAACCACAATGACTTGTATCCGTAAATATATTGCCCGGCATCTGCGCCATCTCCAGCCCAATAAAAATTGTTATTGGTCGAGTCACTCCGCTTGTCGGTTACAATTGCGCTAGGAAAATGAGTTTTAAAAAACGAAGCGTCCCACATAGACTGGGCTGGAAGCGCGGCAATTCTTAAGGGAATTTCTATAATGTAGTCCGTTCCTTTTGAAGCAACCCAATTAATGAATGGTTTCCAAACTGCATCAGCTTCAGCTTTGGTTAGGCCTTGAAACATCATCATGACGGCCATCTTTTTGTCAGGCCGAAACCGCACTTGTTCTCCCCAATGATCATTGAATAGAATTTCTAAATAAAAGGCAAAAAATTTTTCAATAAGAGCCTGGTAAGCCTGATCTGAGTTGGCTTTGATCGTTCCGAAGGCCATGCCAAACCAGGCTGGCAGTTTATGAGTTCGCAAAGTAAGTTTAGTCACTACTCCAAAAGTTCCACCTCCACCTCCTTTGATCGCCCAAAAAAGATCCGGGTGATTGTACTCGTTAGCAGTTATTATTTCTCCTTTTGCAGTGATGATCTCTGCTTGAAGTAAGTGCGCGCATGCCAATCCATATTTTTTTGAAAAGCTGCCAAATCCACCGCTCTGTATATGGCCGCCAACACCTACGGTAGTGCACCCACCTCCTTGCACATAGCGCCCAGCCTTTGTCGTGACTTCCCTATAGGCGTCCATCCATAATGCACCTGCCTCGATGCTGACAGCCTCTCCTGGTTTGTTCGTCTTGTCACCAAGCACTACGAATGAGTTGTGGATAGTCACTCTATTCATGTTTCGGGTCCATATCAACAATGAATCAATACTTGACGAAGTTCCTTGATAGCTATGCCCTCCACCTTTCACAACCAGCCGTAAATTATGCTTGTCTGCAAATTTTACAGCAGATGCTACCTGCCTCGCGTTTTTTACGACCACTGCATATTCACTGGATGCTAACGACCACGCTTTAAGCCAACCAGTGTTTTGTGTTAATGCTGGATTGTCACTAACCACAAAGGGATTACGAAGATCAGTTAGTAACGATTGATTTTTTTCGTCACTTGAACCCAATTGTTTCATTGGATCATAAATCTTAACAAGGTTCCCATTAACATCATCGTTAAGGGTATTCCACTCAGCCTCACTTGGCCATCCAGATAATCCCGGTCTCGGTCTCGTGATTTTTGCTTTTTCCTTCCTGTGGTGTAAACCAAAAACTTCTGAATTAATACCTATAGAGGCTGCACCAAAAGCTAATGAGCCTGAAATAAATTTTCGTCTATTTACTTTCACAATTATTTTTTTGACAATGATATAAACGAGCCCTAATCAAATCATTGTAAAAAAGAGACATTAAATAACTCTGAAAGCTTACCCTATTTAGTAGCATCCAAAATTAAAGAATCCCAATTATAAT
>CAZNCO010000121.1:0-10129 GCA_964571345.1 uncultured Ohtaekwangia sp. | reverse complement strand
AAATCCGGTGTAGATGTGATTGTGCAAGCAACACTGGAAGAGGGACAATGGCATGGATTTGCCGACATACTGATCAAAGTTTAAAAAGAAAGTAAACTGGGAGCTTGGTCGTATGAAGTGCAAGACACGAAGCTTGCTCAAAACACAAAGGCAGCTACAATTCTTCAATTGTGCTTGTACTCTGACCTTCTGGCCAAACTTCAAGGAACCGAACCTGAGAGGATGTATGTAGTAAAACCGGGGGAAGATTTTCCAACTGAAAGCTACCGGTTTGCAGAATTCAGCGCCTACTATCGGATGGTAAAGAAGAAATTGGAACAGACCATTGCTGGCGGTGAACAAACTACTTATCCTGATCCGGTTGAGCATTGCAACATCTGCCGATGGTGGCAAGTGTGTGACAAGAGGAGGCATGAGGATGACCATCTTTCGCTTGTTGCAGGCATTCGATCACTGCACATCGTTGAGTTGGAAAAACAAAAGATCACAACACTCGAGCAGTTTGCCAAAACGGAGAAGATTGAAAAACCGGAGCGCGGCAATAAAGAAACATTTGAACGAAAACATCAACAAGCTAAAGTGCAGTTGGATGGACGCAACCAGAAAAGTTATTTACATAAGTTGTTACCCATCGAAGCAGGCAGAGGTTTTAACCGGTTGCCGGAGCCAAACATGGTAGATGTTTATTTTGATATTGAAGGTGATGCCTACTACGAAGATGGCGGACTTGAATATATGCTGGGCTTCGCCTATCGCGAAAAAGGAGAATTAGTATATAAAAGGTTGTGGGCTACAAGTAGAACGGAAGAGAAGAGATCCTTTTCTGAATTCATGCAAATTCTTATCGAGCGATGGAAGCGATACCCGAATATGTATGTGTATCACTTTGCCCCCTATGAACCAACTGCCATCAAACGATTGGCGAGGGTGCATGCCATCTTTGAAAAAGAAGTAGATGACTTTCTTCGCACGGAGCGATTCATTGATTTACACTCCGTATTTAAAGAAGCCTTGCTTGCCAGTGTGGAAAGTTATTCCTTGAAAGAGCTGGAGAAGTTTACCAAGTACACACGCCAGGTGGAACTACATGACGCCAGCGTGGCGCGGAAGTCTGTAGAAGTTGCCCTTGAACTTCATGATTTCAAATCTTTACCAGCGGAGAGGCTCAAAACTGTTGAGGGATACAATGAAGATGATTGCCTGGCCACGGAAGCCTTGCATCAATGGTTGGAACAACAGCGACAAGCGGTAATAAAATCCGGGAAGGAATTGCAGCGGCCGGAAATAAAAACAGGTGAAGCAAGTGAAAACGTTCAGCAACTGGATACGCGGACACAAGCATTGTTCAAGGCACTCACGGAAAAATTACCGGAAGACCGCGCCATCTGGAATGACGAACACAAAGCCAAATGGCTGCTTGCCCACCAGATTGATTATTTCAGGCGCGAAGATAAAAGTGCGTGGTGGGAGTTTTACCGTGTGCACGAATTGGAGCACGAAGATTTACTTGACGAACGAAAAGCGATAACCGGATTACAATTCGTAGCAGAGTTATCGAAACAAGGCAAGCAACGCAACCCTACGCATCGCTACAAATTTCCAGTACAAGAAGTAAGTATTGATGGAGGCGATGAGGTGATTGAAGTGAAGGGAGAAAAAATTGGAACGGTTGTAGCAATCTCACTCGAACAAAACACTATTGACATTAGAAAGACGGGTAAGTCAATTGAGATTCATCCTTCGGCAGTGCATGTATCTGAGCGCGTTGATCCCGGCTCTCTTATGACTTCATTAATGGATCTCGCTCAACAAATCGATGAATATGGTTTGACACATTCATGGCCTTACCGTGCCTCCAAAGATTTGCTGATGAAACGTTTGCCAAGGCTCCTGGATGGTGAAGGTGCTTTTGTGCTACCCGGTGAAGAAGTGTCTGATACTGCGGTTCGGATTGCATTGAATCTTGATCAAAGCGTATTGGCTATACAAGGTCCTCCTGGAGCAGGTAAGACCTATACGGGCGCCAAGATGATATTGGCGCTGGCGAAGGCTGGTAAGAAAATTGGAATTACAGCGGTGAGCCATAAAGTTATCCGGAACCTCGCTGAAGAAACGATTACTATCGGTAAGAGAATCAATCAGAAAATTTCTTTTGTTCACAAGGTGAGTTCCTTTAGTGACAAACTGCCGGATGAAATTACAGAAGTAGATAAAGGCGAGCAGGCACGCGATGCACTGAATGCCGGAAAAGTAGTGTGCGGCACTGCCTGGCTATGGGCAGAAGATGCCTCCAGTGAAAAGCTCGATTATCTATTTGTGGATGAAGCGGGACAGATGTCACTCTCCCAAGTATTGGCAGCCTCACGCGCTGCGAAGAATATCATTTTACTAGGCGACCCACAGCAATTGGAGCAACCACAAAAAGGTGCTCACCCCGAAGGCAGTGATGTGGCCGCCCTCACGTACTTGCTGGATGGCCATGCTACTATGCCGGAGGGAAAAGGTTTGTTCCTTGACAAGACCAGAAGACTGCACCCAAAGGTTTGCGAGTTCACTTCAAAGTTGTTTTATGAAGATAGATTAAAGCCTTTCACCGGAACTGAAATGCAAGTGATCAGTGGCAACACTCCGTTTGATGGAGCAGGACTTTTTTATGTGCCGGTGGAACACAAGGGCAATCAGTTCCGCTCGATAGAAGAAGTGAATACGGTAACCAAAATTGTTACTCAACTTCTTTCTGCTGGTAAGTGGACGAACAAAGAAGGAGCAACAGCTGCACTCACAAAAGATGATATTTTGATTGTGGCTCCCTATAATGCACAGGTCTCTGCACTTACCGAAAAACTACCAGGCATGCGCATTGGTACTGTGGATAAGTTCCAAGGCCAGGAAGCACCAGTCGTTATTTATAGTATGGCAGCATCAACGGTGGAAGAAGCGCCAAGAGGAATTTCTTTTTTGTTTAATCGAAACCGTCTGAATGTAGCTACCAGCCGCGCAAAGAGTGTTTGTATTTTGGTGGCCGAACCTAAATTGTTTGATGCTGATTGCAGATCGATTGAGCAGATGAAATTAGCTAATGCGATGTGCCAGTTTCACGCGCAAGCGACAACTATATTAAATTTCTAAGCGATTGAAATAATCTTTCGTTGAGCTGGCAACGTAATGAGGATAGTAGACATTTAATGGAGTCCTTCTACGAGTGGAATTATTTTTAACCGTCCGCAAGAGCTTTTCGATTTTGCTGCTTGGATTTAAAACTTTGATTTCAATCTCTGATTTGCTAATCAATTTTACCAACTGATCAGCAAATGAGCGTGATACAAAAATCACTTTGCTGAAATCAATTTCCAGAAGCTCCATTTTCGCAAAGTCGTTTTTAGTCATAGCTTCAAAAATAAAGTCTGCTGTTTGCCGCGAGATCAGCCACTTCCCAAATTGAGATATGTCGTATGTCAATTTCATAAATTCAAATTAACTAAAATATTTATACACATCAACGCCTGAAATGCTTTTTGTGTTTACACGCATGAATACCAAACATCCATTCCAGAGGATGCCGTTTGGTGAACTAACGAAACGACCTGTACTATTGCTCTTGTGGATGAATGTGCTATCTCCACTATACAACAAAAAATCTCCTCCATTTTGGCTCAACATGCTAATAGAACCTGACAAACCGTAGCCTCTTCCAAAATTATCTTTGGTTGATGTTCCTTTCACAGCCCGTTCCATTGCCGTTCTGCTATCCATTATTTCCGCATTTTGATTTGCTGCCCTAAACGCTCCAAGTATGCCATCACCACAATCAGCGATGCCAATATCCAGTGCCCCATTTTGGTAATACTGCGCTACAATGAAGCCCAATTCAGTGTTTGCATGGTCACCAATATTATCAGTAAGCTCTGAAATGAGCAGGGAGATGGCATCCTTTGAGTTGTTGTTTACTTTCTTATGTAATAGCGCAGTAACAGAAGAAACAATTGCATCACGTTGCTGAGAAAGACGCCCGGAAAAGTTGATTATTGGAACATAGTTTTTATCAGAATGTAATGTTTGAAAGACATCGACTTCTTCAGGACTCATTACGCAACTATTTAGCCCCTTTGGAAAGTAAACGGTAGTGAGATAATTCTTAATTGTCTGGTTATAATTTTCAAATTCTAATCTGGCAGCGAATTTTGGATTGTTTACCAATGCAGTAAATGGCAATAGGTTTATTGGGTTAACAAACGCGCACTTGCTAAAATCGACAGTAACTGATTCGTGCTGTAGCAAGAGATCCAGCACTTCAATGAGTGGACGAAGACCGCTGGCAAAGTGCGATTGTGTTGATTGGAAATAATACCGCATGAATATTCAATTACCTTCCACAATCTTTATCTCTTCGTTCGTAAGTCTAAATACCTCGTAAAAAATGCTATCATTTTCATGTTCAAGTCTGGCCAAGTTTGAATGATTGCCGTTGGCTTTTAAGATTAGCTCAACATTTTGTGCAATTAAATTTCGTTGTTCAATAGACATCTTTGGGATTGGAAGTGTCTCCATGTATATTGTTCGAAGTTCTAGGCGCCCACCTTTATCTGGATCCCCCAAAACTGAACAAATATTCTTGAGATAGAACCAGGCGATCTTTGAATTAAGGTAGCCGAGTAAGTAATGATCCTTGATGGGAATAAAAAATGTTTTGTCATTGAAGTAGATTTCCTCTTCCGAATAAGCAAAGCGGGACTCCTTTGCAATAATTGGGTAAACAATCTTCGGTGCTTTAAAATCACCATAATAATCACATGCTCTCAACTCCCACCAGTTTGGTCCCTTGTCTGATCTTTCTTCAAGCCGATTTTTATACTTAGTTAGATGCTTAACAATAGCGGGATAATTATGCAGATGAGTTCCAATTTTGATTAATAAAAGATATTTGTCCGAGTAGTTTATTTTAAGCTTTCTGATATCATCACCTACAGCTAGATTTTTAATAAGTTCATGTGAACGCTCATCGGATGACTCTAATTCTTGCTTCGTTTGCTTGTCAATAAAAAAAGCCTCATTAAAGCCGGTTTTTATTCCATACTTAATTTTATTACTTCCTAAGTAATCCTTGAGAGATACACCTTGCAGTTTTAACTTCTCCAACAAATCAACAGTTTTTCGATTTGAAAGGAACCAAGTTGGCTTTTGCAAGATACTTCCATCTAACTCAGAAGCCACGGTCTCAATTCGCTGCTTTAAGTCTGTAAATTCCAAATCAGTAATTTGAGCGAAGTAATATGTTGACTTAGGTGAATTGTTTGTAATATTTATGATTGCGGGAAATGTTGAAGCTGAGTCAAATACGGGAAGTTCTCCGAAGTCAATAATGTCATTCAATTGAATTTCTGACAAGAATTTCCTTAAGATTATTCCGTAATCAGCCTTCATAAATTTATTTGAAACGATTAAACTCAATTTTCCTCCTTTTTGGATTAGGCGGATACCCAATTCAAAAAAATAAATGAGAATATCTGCTGTGCTTGAGTAAACTCTGTAAAAGAGTTTAAGATATTCCTTAAAATCTTTTATTTCTTCATGTCTTATATAGGGCGGATTACCTATGACGGCATCAAACCCTACGAATGTCCCGGAATGATCTAATACTTCAGGAAACTCAAATCTCCATTCAAAAGCATCTTTATAGATCGCGCTGTTTTTTATTTCTTCAATTTCAGCACTCAGTTTATTAATTTCAGCTTCCAGTTTTTCTTTTTTCTTATCACGTTCTTTTTTCTCCTTATCGGATAATTCAAATGCATAGACCTGATTGAGAATATTGTAAAGTTCACCGCTCTTTTTATTTAGCTGCTGCACCTTGGGGTCGTTCTTGCTTATCTCCGTGCGGAAGTCTTTCTTAATCTGTTCAATCAGTTTTTCAAATCCACGCTTGGCGTCTTTGTCAGTAGCATTTTTGTAATCATTTACAAAACCACGGTAATCATCAATACTGTATTTAATGCTATTGAGTGCTTTACTCAAATCAGCATCCAATGGAAATCGGCTGATCAGAGAGTTGCCCTGCTTGATGTTAATGTCAATGTTGGGCAGGGTTTCCAGTTCTTTGAATTTGCTCTTCTCAGTGTAGTAGGCATTTTTCAGAAGCTCTATCCATAAGCGAAGCCGGCAGATCTTAACCGAGTTGGGATTTATGTCCACTCCAAACAAACAGTTTTCAATAATGGTCTGCTTTTCGTGAAAGAGGGCCTCTTGCACGCGCTGGCTTTCTTTGTTGCCCGGCTTGTATTCAAAGAACTCATGATCGCCTGTTGAAACGATCAACTCATCGTTTACCACTTCGACCGCGTAATCGCGCAGTAGTTTTCCATGCCGATCCATCAATACGTGCAACTCTGATTTGATGGCAATGACTTCGTTCAATGCGGAAACCAGGAAGTGACCAGAGCCCACGGCTGGATCACAAATTTTTAAACTGTTAATGATCGCATTGGCTTCCTTACTGTCTTTAATCTCGTTGTGAAGTTGATCGAACGATTCAAGTTTCCATCCTTTGGCTTCATTGAATTTTTGCACCAATGCCCTGCGAATAGTTTCGCGGCACATATACATGGTAATAAACCCTGGTGTGAAGAACGAGCCATCTTTGTAACCGTTGATTTTTTCGAAAATCAAACCGAGGACAGAAGCATTGATGAGCGCTTTATTCTCTTCCTGAATTTCCTCCTTTCCCTCAGAACTGAAGTCGTAGGCATCCAAGAACTCAAATAGATATTGCAGTGTGGGAAGTTCGCCTTCACGCTTTTTGCCATTGTCGGTCTTCAATACCGTGGACTTGTGTAGTTCAAGTCTCAGTCCATCATCCAAACTGTTAATGCGAATAGTATCAGCCTCAAGAGAACTAATATCAAACAACGAACTGTTTAGGTAAGGAACCCGCTCGAACTTTTCTCTTACCGCGTTGGTGCGCTCTTCAGGCTTTCGGGCAAGTACCTGAAAGAAAAGTTTGTTCAACTCATCAAAGTTTGGAATGGTTTTGAAGTTGAGAAACTTGTAATGATCATCACCGGAATGATAGGTGAGCAACTGGCCTTCCAGCAGCTTGAGAAACAGAATGCGATTGATCCACGTGATGCACAACTCAAGGCCGACATTGAAGAGTCTTTCTTTCTCGGTTTCGCCAAATGCTGAAGCATTATTCGGGAGTTTATACAGACGTTCCTCTGCAACAAGTATGTTGATTGCATTTTCGAGCAGCGAACCCTGATCCGGTTTTTCCTTGCGTTGGATCAACTTCTTGCCACCATCTTTCTTTTCCTCAAGGCCAATAATGTGCAGCAACTCGGAATAGAATTTCGTGTCGAGTGAATTACTGTCGTTAGCAAACGGCTGCTTGAGTAAGTGAGCGGGAGAAAGGATCTTATAAAGATTGATCAGTTTGTTATCATTCTTAGTGTCTGCATCCTTTACTACTTTCTGTACTTCACGAAGATCGAACCAGATGAATTCAATTTTATCCTGAAGTTTTGAGAGAAATGGTTTCGCGATGTCGTTGTAGAATAGGTCGCGGTCGGTCCGTGCTTTCTGACCGTTCTTCCATTCGTTAAACTCTTTCATGAAAGAAGAGTTTCTGTAGAACAGTGTATCAAACACACTGGAATCAAAAATGAACCACTCGTAGATGTCAGTAACGATCAGGTATTTGATATCAATGTTTCCATGATCAACCCGCTCCTGCAGATAGTATAGAATTAATTCGTGGATTGCCTTTTTGTTGATGTCCTTCACAGAAACCATGTCCGGTGACGATGGCCGCTTTGCTTCCAGAATTACAACCGGCTTTTTGTCCTCATAAATAGCAAGGTCAATTCTGCCCTTTGTGTTGATTTGGTTTTTGCCGTTGTAATAGGTGTCGTAGAGAAATTTTGTTACAAGATTCTTCGCGTGCTCTTCGCTTTCTTGTTCATTGATGTTGTTGAGAAATTCGGAAAGCTTTATTTTGAATGACTCGATGTCCTTTCGAATGACTTTTTCTTTCTGATAAGCTTTGTTGAGGGATTGCTTTGGTGTAACGACAATATAGTTCATTTGAAATGCGCACTTGATCTTGAAATATACTATTTATCTACGATTTAAAGCAAATCTAGCGCTTGTCAGTAACGGAGCCATTGAATGACATGAGATTAAACATTTCCCTGAACCTAGAACGCAGTCTACTCTGACAATCGTCCAATTTGTCATTTGAGAATGTTGTGCCGTACACGCAAAGAGGCTCATGAGAAGCGGAAACTTGCTTCAATTATCCCTTGCAATTCGGCAACGCCCGCTTCAAAAAAGAAATATGATAGTGTTGGCTAAAAAATTTACATTTTCTGAGAAACAGAGAGCTTTTGTAATAGGGATGTCCCTTAGTTCGTATCGCAGATTGCCTCCCGAAGCTTTACTCTCTATTCACTCAACCGAAATAGTCCTGCGACTGGCGCACCTTTATGAAACCGGAATAACAACGTTCGATGGTGATAGAAGTTCGTTTATCAAATGGCTCAATGCCAGTGTTCCAGCGTTAGAAGGCGTTACTCCACTGGAGCTGCTTTTCTCATCTTCCGGAATTGAATTAATAAGGGAAATTCTTTTACGAATGGAATTCTCAGTCCCTGCATAAACAAGCTTCCCCTATTTGACTCTGCTCGTTTCCTCCCGTTTGTCAAATGGGTCGGTGAACCTTATCCAATCCGGTTCGACCATCCTAATATTTCCATCCGGAAGTTCAACCAAAGCGTAAGTCCTGGGTAGGCATGACCCCGCTTCGTCATAGAAATAGGGTTCCTTACACCAGCCGTGAAAAAAACCCGAAGAGCCGAGCGGTGCAAATGGCAGCCCCTTCCTGATTTCAATCGCACGCAGACGTGTTTCTAAAACCTTTGTTTCCATGCCGATAAAGATTTTAAAGTTCCATGCATAGTTCCCTGAACGAATCAAGAACGCAATCTAAAGAATTTTTCAAATAGCGCATACATGCGTTGATCAAAAATTAAGGGTTTTATCAGCTTTCGGATGTGATCAACGTAAGAAACTCCCGGCTGCTGAAAAGATTCGGAAAACGCATACATAAACTGCGGACAGAAGCCGGCCTTACCCAGGAAAAATTGGCAAATGACGCGGATATGCCAATAAGCCAGATCGGCAGGATAGAGAGAGGAGAAGTCAACCCTACTCTGAGCACGTTGAACGCTCTCAGCAGTGCGCTCAAAATTCCATTGCACGAGCTGATGCGACTATAAGCTTATCGTAGCCCGGTGGTTAAAGGTAGTATCTTCCCCCAGGTGCGTATACCCGAGCTGGTTCGTCAATAGGGTTGTTCCCTTCATCTTAAATGTGTTGGTGTTGAAATGGGAATGCCCGTATATCCAGTAATCAGGGCTCCACCTTTCTATATGCTCCTTCATTTCGACAGCGAAACCTTGGTTTAATGGAGAATCAATATAGATAGGAGGATAATTTTTGAAAGTAGGGACATGGTGCGTCACAACCAGGGATGTCTTTTTCCGATGATGCTCGAACGCTGCTTCCAGGTAATTGACTGCCTCTGAATGAAAACCATTGTAGTCATCAGTTGTAATTAATTCGTCCCGGTACTTTATGCAAAAAAAGTCACTCATTCCAGTCTGGATGTGTTTTCTGTACTCCTTCCCTATCCTACTCCACATAGTTGTAAACTGGATCACGGCATCAGGGGAGATTTCAATAGAGTGATTGTTGAGCAAAAACAAGTTTGACCTGATTGGCTCACAAAATGATGAACGTTCATCGTCAATGAAATGATGATAGTACTCGTGGTTCCCGCATATCCAATAGGCCTGCTTATAATTATCAGAGACCCAATCCAAAAACCAGGCATATGATTTGACCAGTCGCAAAGGCAAGATGTCACCCGCAAGGACTAAAATGTCCCCGGAAACGGTCAAAGGCCTTGTTTGCATATATGCTCTATTTTCCGGAAATTCCAGATGAAGGTCGGAACAGTATTGAATTTTCATTTCAGTTGAAACTTAGGTATGGCTTGCAAATTTTGCAACGTAAGTCGGGATTAATTTTTTTCTGGATAATAAAATGGCCGAAGAAGTTTTGTTCGGTATTGTAT
>CAZNCO010000120.1:0-10143 GCA_964571345.1 uncultured Ohtaekwangia sp. | reverse complement strand
CGGTGACTGGGGCTAAGTCGTAACAAGGTAGCCGTACCGGAAGGTGCGGCTGGAACACCTCCTTTCTGGAGAATCGGATGGAATTAACTGTTCAGGTAACTGTAACGGTTCAGGCCGATAACCTTGGTTAGGTCCGCTATCAACCAAATTTATTCGAGATATTGAAGGAGCTGCAAGCTGCAAGCTGCAAATAGTTTGAAGCTGTAGCAGAATCGACCAGCAATCAGCTGGTTACAAGCAGCCGAAAAGAAGGAGGGCTTGTAGCTCAGGTGGTTAGAGCGCTACACTGATAATGTAGAGGTCCGTGGTTCGAGTCCACGCAGGCCCACTTAAAAAGTAAGGGGGATTAGCTCAGCTGGCTAGAGCACCTGCTTTGCAAGCAGGGGGTCATCGGTTCGAATCCGATATTCTCCACCAAAAGGAAGAAGAGGGAAAGGGAAGAGAAAAAGATCATCAACCAAACGCGGATGATGAGAAGTTGAGAAATTGAAAGATAATCGGGATCAGTTAATTTTTACATCAACAAATTACTGAATCAACGAATTATCACATTGTCAGATGCCGTGCATCCCAAGGAACGAGCCGTTCCGCAAAGGAGAGCAAGACTATTCACTGGCAAAAAGTTCATTGACATACTGGAGAACAAAAGAGTAAGAAACAAGTAGTAAAAGAGAATTGGGGTTAATAACAATTAACCACAATCGAGCAACGAGCACATAGGCTATCAGGCAGCGATGCTTGATAGAGAAAGAGAAGTAAGAAAGGGCGTATGGGGGATGCCTAGGCTCTCAGAGGCGAAGAAGGACGTGATAAGCTGCGAAAAGCTGCGGGGATTGGCAAATACGAATTGATCCGCAGGTGTCCGAATGGGGCAACCCACTATGCTGAAGGCATAGTACCTCGCAAGAGGAGCAAACCCGGGGAACTGAAACATCTAAGTACCCGGAGGAAGAGAAAACAACAGTGATTGCGCCAGTAGTGGCGAGCGAAAGCGCAAGAGCCCAAACCTTTATAGTTACGGCTATAGAGGGGTTATAGGACTACATAATCAAAACCAAAGACGACATGAACCGGGTGGGAAACCGGGCCACAGAGGGTGAGAGCCCCGTAAAGGAAGTCAGAGGAGAGAGGTAGTATCCTGAGTAGGGCGGGGTCGGAGACGCCCCGTTTGAATTTGCCGGCACCATCCGGTAAGGCTAAATACATCTGAGAGACCGATAGTGGACCAGTACTGTGAAGGAAAGGTGAAAAGCACTCCGAACAGGAGGGTGAAAAGAGAACCTGAAACCATACGCTTACAAGCGGTCAGAGCCCCGTAATGGGGTGATGGCGTGCCTTTTGCATAATGAGCCTACGAGTTACTTTTACTGGCGAGGTTAAGTGTTTGAAAACACGCAGCCGGAGCGAAAGCGAGTCTGAACAGGGCGCATAGTCAGTAGGAGTAGACGCGAAACTTTGTGATCTACCCTTGGTCAGGATGAAGCCCCGTTAACACGGGGTGGAGGTCCGAACTAGTAAACGTTGAAAAGTTTTTGGATGAACTGAGGGTAGGGGTGAAAGGCTAATCAAACTGAGAAATAGCTCGTACTCCCCGAAATGCTTTTAGGAGCAGTGTGAGGGTTGAGTTTGTTAGAGGTAGAGCTACCAATTGGACTAGGGGGAGTCACATCCTACCAAATCCAGATGAACTCCGAATGCTAACAAATATACCTTGCAATGAGGGCGCGGGTGCTAAGGTCCGTGTCCGAGAGGGAAAGAACCCAGACCTGCAGCTAAGGTCCCTAAATCTATACTAAGTTGAACTAAGGCGGTCCAGTTGCCGAGACAGCCAGGAGGTTAGCTTGGAAGCAGCTATTCCTTTAAAGAGTGCGTAACAGCTCACTGGTCGAGCGACAGGGCATCGATAATAATCGGGCATCAAGTATAGTACCGAAGCTCAGGATTTGATAGCAATATCAAGTGGTAGGGGAGCATTCTAACATCGGAGAAGCCGAGGGATAACCCAGAGGTGGAGAGGTTAGAAAAGCAAATGTAGGCATAAGTAACGATAAGGCAGGTGAGAACCCTGCCCACCGATAGACTAAGGTTTCCGCGGCAATGTCAATCAGCCGCGGGTAAGTCAGGGCCTAAGGAGAAACCGAAAGGTGTATCTGATGGACAACGGGTTAATAATCCCGTACTACCGTGTAGAGCCACGGAGAGAAGGAGGAGTGAAAGTTCCGCGCCCTTACGGAATAGGGCGTTGAAAGGCGTAGGTATAGGAGGTGTAGGCAAATCCGCACTTTCTGCTGAAACCCAATAGTACACAGAGGCCTCGGCCGAAGTGATAGAGAACGTAAGCAGACTTCCGAGAAAATCTTCTAAGCATATTTACATGGTACCTGTACCGCAAACCGACACAGGTAGTCAAGGAGAGAATCCTAAGGTGCTCGAGTGAATCATGGCTAAGGAACTCGGCAAAATAACCCTGTAACTTCGGGAGAAGGGGAGCCCTCAGCAATGAGGGCCGCAGAGAAATGGCCCAGGCGACTGTTTAACAAAAACACATGGCTTTGCGAAATCGCAAGATGAAGTATAAGGCCTGACACCTGCCCGGTGCTGGAAGGTTAAGGGGGGACGTTAGTCGCAAGGCGAAGCGTTGAACTGAAGCCCCAGTAAACGGCGGCCGTAACTATAACGGTCCTAAGGTAGCGAAATTCCTTGTCGGGTAAGTTCCGACCTGCACGAATGGTGTAACGATCTGGGCGCTGTCTCAGCCATGAGCTCGGTGAAATTGTAGTCACGGTGAAGATGCCGTGTACCCGTCACGGGACGGAAAGACCCCATGAACCTTTACTATAGCTTCACATTGGCATTGGGAAGATGATGTGTAGGATAGGTGGGAGGCAATGATCCTGGGCCGCTAGGTCTAGGGGAGTCAACGGTGAAATACCACCCTTTATTTTCTTGATGCCTAATCCCGCCAAGCGGGAGACATTGTGTGGTGGGTAGTTTGACTGGGGTGGTCGCCTCCGAAAGTGTATCGGAGGCTTTCAAAGGTACCCTCAGTACGGTTGGTAATCGTACGTGGAGTGCAATAGCAAAAGGGTGCTTGACAGTGAGACAGACAAGTCGAGCTGGTGCGAAAGCAGGATATAGTGATCCGGTGGTTCTGCATGGAAGGGCCATCGCTCAAAGGATAAAAGGTACTCTGGGGATAACAGGCTGATCTCCCCCAAGAGCTCATATCGACGGGGAGGTTTGGCACCTCGATGTCGGCTCGTCACATCCTGGGGCTGGAGAAGGTCCCAAGGGTTGGGCTGTTCGCCCATTAAAGTGGCACGCGAGCTGGGTTCAGAACGTCGTGAGACAGTTCGGTCCCTATCTGTGATGGGCGTAGGAAACTTGAGGGGTCCTGATCTTAGTACGAGAGGACCGGATTGGACCAACCGCTGGTGTACCGGTTGTAGCGCCAGCTGCACAGCCGGGTAGCTATGTTGGGAGTGGATAAGCGCTGAAAGCATCTAAGCGCGAACCCCACCCCGAGATGAGGTTTCCATAGAGGGCCGTTAGAGACGATAACGTAGATAGGCCGCAGGTGTAAAGGCAGCAATGTCAAAGCTGAGCGGTACTAATTGCCCGAACGCTTCAAAAATAGATGTGCTTGTTGCTCTGAAGCTACTTGTTTTAGACTCATGTTCTCTGGTGTGTTAACGATATTTGGACCAGATCCATAAGACCTTAAGGTGACTATGGCGGTGGGGTCCACCTCTTCCCATTCCGAACAGAGAAGTTAAGCCCACCAGCGCTGATGGTACTAGGGTAAAACCCGGGAGAGTAAGTCGTTGCCTTATTTTATCAAAAGCCCTCACACTAACCTGTAAGGGCTTTTTTATTGTCTTATAAATACATCTAAATATGACCGAATAGAATTTATTCTGAGAAGACGTAAAAAAGATCGCTATGAAACCACAACCGATGTAAATGATTCGGGAGACATGTGTGACATAGTTGTTGATTTTAGTTGAGCTGAATTCAAATCTTTAATAGCTAAGAAAAGATTTTCATAGAAATTCACACTCAGGTCATTTAGCAAAACGGTTTTTATTTTTTCAATCGCAGAGAAAGGATTTGATACTTCTAGCTGCAGACTTCCTAAGAAGTGATTCTTTGCAGTTGCAAGCTCTTCGAATGCGATCGGTGTTTGAATTAGTCTTTCAATTTCATTCTTAATTTCAATTAGCGCTACTTCAATTTTATCAACGTTGACATCAGCTCCAATGGACAGAAAAGCGTCCCGCTGCAGGGGCTGAATTGAGGAATAAATACCATAAGTTAAACCTTTATCCTCGCGTATATTTTTCATTAAACGTGATCCGAAAAAACCGCCAAGAATATGGTTTGCAAGCACGCACGCTGCGTAGTCACTATGGTTCCTGTTAACGAATCGCTTGCCAAGCCTTATTGTTGCCTGGACGCCTTTGATTTCCTCAGCTCGGGTATTATTGCCTTGCAAAATTTGCCCTGTGAAAACATCTGTATTCTTTTTTGAAGAGATATTTTCCAATTGAGAAATGAGCCATTTAACATCTTCGTTGGAAAAATTTCCAACAAGAAATACATCTTTTAGGTTGAAGCCAGCACGAAAAAAAATCACCAACTCATCAGAAGATATTTTCTGCAGATCCGACTCTTCAACAGAGCTTCCATAGGGATGAGCCATCCCAAAAAGATTTTGTCGCAATAATTTTGAAGCAATGAAGCTCGTCTTTTTACTATTAACTTTTAAATTCTGTATGAAAATATCTTTTTGTAATTGAAGTTCGTCTTCTGGGAAAATTGAATTCGTAACTAAATCAAGAATAACGGGAAATACCGCCCTCAAAGATTTATTTAATCCATAAAGGCTAACGCTTGTAAAATCCTGTCCCGGAGTAATTTCAAGTTGGGCTCCGTTATAATCAAGAATACTTGAGATTTGATTTGAGGTTTTTGTTTGTGTACCCTTATCTAACAAAAGTGCTAAAAAGTGAGAAAGACCTTTAACAGGTTCGTTCCATTTGCTCGAATTAAAAACTAGTTCGATTTTAAAAACGTCTTGTTGAATTCCCTGCAGCCAAGTGATTTTTGATCCTCTATTAACAGTAATGATTTCTGGCTGTGGAAGTTCAAAAGAAAAATCTTGTGAGAAAGATGGAGCCTTAGTGCGATTCAGCATTATCAGTCACTGATTCGTTTTGCTTTACATCTTTTACAGGCAGAAGCATCATGATGGTGAAACGAATTGTTTCAGACAATGCATAATTGCTTTTGTTTGTGGGAATCATGTATGCTACATCAAATCCATAATTTTCATAACGCATGCCCAAACCTGCTGTCAAATATTTTCTATTGCCTTTATCGGCAGCTTCATAAAAATAGCCGAGGCGTCCTGCAAAAATATCCTTGTACCAATACTCTAACCCAGAAGAAACGGTAATTTCCCGTAGTTCTTCGGCAAAACCGCCTCTCGCATCAGAGAATGATCCGAATATTCCTTCCAAAAGAGACTTTGATTTATTTCCCGGGCCTGGGCTTGGCACCATCAGCTTGTTGAAATCCATTACAAATGTTAAGCTATTCATGGCATCCAATTGTGTTTTATAAGCTCCACCAATTCGAAGGTTTGTTGGAATAAAATCTTTATTAGCAGCACTCGTGTAGGTCATTTTTGATCCGATATTATTAATCGTGGCGCCCAACGAAAGTGATGCATTTCTTGAAGTGAATTGTTTTGTATAAAAGGCTCCAATATCTGCAGCAACAGACTGACCTGCCTGGGCATCAACACTATTGGTGGTTAAAGCGCCAGTCAGGTTTGATCTTATATATCGTAAGGTTACCCCCATACCAAAGTGTTCTGTCAGCATCCTTGAATAAGTAGCGTCAACTGCATATTCTCTTGGATTATATCTGGCGTCCTGCTGATCAGGATTGGGGCCGTGATTGAACTGAATGGCCCCCATATCAAAATATTTCAATGAAAAAGACACTGCTTGTTCACGACTGATCTTATAAAACCCTGTCAAATACAAGAGCTTCATATCATTGGTAATCTTTGCGAGCCAAGGAGTGTATGATAAAGATCCACCATATGCTTTATCAATAAAAGCTAACTTTCCAGGATTCCAATAAGCTGAATTTGCATCGGCAGACGTGGCAGCACCCGCATCAGCCATGCCGGCTGCCCGGGTATCAGGAGTAATGGTAAGAAAAGGAACCGCAGTAGTAATTACGTTGTTCGTAGAATCCTGCCCAATTACCGTTACAGGCCCTGTATTTTGCGCCTTCAATAAGGTGATTGCGGCCAAAACAAAGTTTACAGTAAAAACTAACTTCTTCATAGACACGTACAAGGCTTAAAGGTAATCAATTAACAATAATTAGTTTAGTCGTTCTCTCATTTTTTGACCCATCTGATACGGAACGGACGATAAGCTTAGCAACGTATAAACCTGGTAAAAATTTTACTCCGGTTGAACTTTCTCCACTCCAATTGCTCAGATCCACCTGATAAGAACTTTCTGGAATTTCAAAATTCAGTGTAGTCATTTCTTGACCTGTAATGCTATATAAAATCACGTCTGCTTCCAGGTCCTCTCCTGACCGTGTGTGCGTAAAATGGAAAGTCACCTTTTGTAAATTAGAATTGAACGGATTGGGGTAACAGAAAAAGTCACCGATGGTAATCCCACTTCCATCACTTACAACAAAGGACGTTGATGTCGTTGCTGTGTTATTCAAATTATCAGATGCAGTCAGTGAAAGTTTGTGCTTACCTGCTGCGAGTGTATCTAAAGGAAATATCACTGTGCCTTTAGTGAAGTCATTTTTGTCTGAAAAATAATAATCATTCAATATATAAGACCATTTATCATCCAACGTAGCGATTATATTGTTGGCTGGATTCAGTGAGCTGATATTGATGCCATTGCTATCGCTCAGTCTACCCACCAATTGCGTATTTGGGCCAACAACTCCTCCGTTTATAAAAGTAGTGTCGCCAACATAAAGTTTGATTAGTGGTGGTTCGCTATCGGCTATTGAATTGTCAACACCTCCAACTATGAAACTCTCCGAAAATCCTAGCGCATCTTCTCCGCTTTTATTGGTTGCATAAAAACTCAGTTTCCCCTTGTCGTAAGAGGAGATGACATTGGATGGCATTGTGAATTGAAATTCAAACAATCCATTTTGTATGGAGGTACTTCCATCAAATAATTTGTTAGCGCGCTCGGTAAAGCTGAAAGGTGGAGAAGGAGGATTTACAATTTCATCAGGATCGCCAGGTGTCTGGAAATTCTGGAGTTTATCAAACAAATTTGCAAAAACGGTACCGTTGTAATTTGTTATCACGCTCCCCTGCTTTTGAATTTCTCCTTTGATTGTTACTTGCGATAGCGCCTTCAAAGTGTCAATGACGCTTGTGGTTTTAATTTCCGTAGCTACAATGGCATCGTCACCAAAGGCCAGTTTTAGAGAAGGGTCTCCCAGCAATGAAAAATTTCTGTTACCTACTCCACTCAAGCTATTGTTTTTGGTGTCTTTCACAATATCTCCGAGGTTTCTGAAAGTGTTATTTGTTTTGGTGAACAACGCCTGATAGAATGCCTGGTTCAATTGAAAATTTGTATTGGAGTAAACGGGCCTTGCGGTTGTTACCAAACTAATACCGCCACCACTTTTTTGCAGAAGCAATTTTTCTCCAGATGAAATAATATAGGGGTCGTCATTTCTGCCAAACTCACAAGTAGCTGTCAGGAATAGTGGATATTTGGGACCGTTTTTCCAGCTCTCGACTAAATCGGGAGTTAAGATTTGCTCTTGTGTCCATACCTGTTCAGAGCCATGACCGGTGTAGTTCACAATGCCAGCGCCTTCTCTTACAGCCAGGTCAAGTGCTTTGCTGGCCTGAGGACTTACCTGACCTGCCATGCGCGTGATTTGTTTATAATTGCTTAGTAATATTTTTTTTGTATCAAACTCGGGATGAAGAAGCTCTATGCTGTTGGCGAGATTATCTGCCTGACCCTGATGCGTGTTGAAATCTCCATCATCGGCAACAAACAGAAATTTTTTACGCCAGGGGCCATGACCATTTTCATTTGTATCGTAATCGATCAGTTTATCAACTACGGCTTTGGCTTCATCAGAAGTTTTGGCCGGTATGCGGCCTACGCCAATGTTTAGTGTATTGTCAACGGCAGGATTTTCCTGCCACTCGCCCTCGCTGTCATCTAAGAAGCCAAAATAATCATCGGATGAATAGGTTGATAGTGGATCAAGAGAATTTACGGATTCATAGATCGGAACAAAATTAGTGTTTGAGTAAACTCTGTCTTTATAATCGTAGGATCCGCGCCCGAAAAGCAAAACGTATTTTAGCTGATGATTGGATTTTTGATATACATCACGAACGAAGTCCCGCAAAGCCGTGAAATCTTGTTTGCCACCACTGTATTCGTTAAAGACCTGATCAGTAGTCACTACTACTGTGTTGAGCTGATTGAAACTAAGCCGGTGATTGGCAAGTCGGGCTGCTTGATCTTTCCATCCGGGATTGGTGATGATTAAGAAATCAGCATTTGAAATCTGGTGAAGATTCTGATTGGCAACTGTTGTTTCAAAGACAGCTGATGACACCGTAGTTGGATTAAACGCGGTGAACTTTTTTAATGTGGATGTCTCTGCCGAGAAAATCATCGAGGTTCCGGTACTTTGCGTCACTTGTGCGTTGGCGTTGAAAGGATCTGTAACGTCCCATATCAAAGTGTTGGCAGCTGTGTTGTTGATTTGAAAAGTAGAAACAGGATTGGATAAACTTGCCAGCGATGTGAAGATCGTTTGATTTCCATACAGAGCGAGGCTCCGTGTAAATGTGAAAAGAGTAAAGTCTAAATAACCTACCGATATGCCGGGGCTGCCTTTCGTGAACGTATATTTTATCTGTTGACCACTTTGAGCAGATGCATTTACTGTGGACGAATTGATGACAATTGTATCGGCTTTAATATTTCCTTTTGTGGCAAAAGTAGTGTTAGGTACTGCTGTGATAGGTTGTGTGAGTATGTCATTATTATTATACGAAACTTTAAAAGAGCAATCGGTAATGGATTGTGCCATCACCTGGCTTGAAAATTTAATAGGCGTATTTGCGACAATGCCCGGGATATCGAACTGAAAAGTAACTTCCAGAAACTGGTCGAATTGCTCACCAAACCATTGCCTGCCCGAATGTAACAAATTGTATTTCTCATTCTCGTAATATCCGAAATCATCAAACTGATTGATCAATGGAAAATTTCCGACAGGACTTTGTAACGAGCTTATTCTTTTGCCTGCGTTGCCTCCTATGGTGAGAAAAAAGAAATTCTTATCCGTGAATAAATTATTTGAGTATTTGATGAATCCTTTTGTAGCATCAAAACTGAAAGCATCTGGTCCAGTTCCAAAAAAAAGGATATAGTCGCTTACATCAAATTTTCCATCGTCTTCGCCAACTACGGTAATGGCCATTTCTTTTATGTCACCAACGCGAGGTGCACTGTTGGGTTGTGGAAGCATGCCGGGCTGGCCGGTGAAGATCTGAATATTTTTTGGATTGATAGACGATGGATCTATTCCAGCTTTTGTCAGAAGAGGGTAATCGATTTTGTAAACACCATCCTGCGTGATAGAAAATTTATACCAATTTCCTGCCGACAAAGCAGAAGGTTGCGCATGAGCAGCGCACGCAACAATAAAAATCAGGAAAAAAATCCGGCCAGTTTTGAGCACCTTTGTATCAGTTCAACCCATCAATTTAAACGCTTTTCCTACCAACGAAAAAGCAATGTAAAATAGTATGATAAACGGAATGGCAGTTTTGCCGCCAGTCAGCAGGAGTAATACGGCTAAGGAAAGAAAAGTAAACCGTAGCTTATTGTCTTGCCAGCTAAAGTTTTTGAATTTGAAAGCCATGATATCAATCCGAGATACCATCAGCAATGAGAACGTGAGGGTAATCATCAAAAGCACAGGTTCTGTCATTACCCACGCTTGAATGGGCTCACTTAAAAAAACCAATGAGGTGATAAAGATCGTATTGGCCGGAGTATTCAATCCCTTAAAATTATCGTGTTGTGT
>CAZNCO010000119.1:0-10145 GCA_964571345.1 uncultured Ohtaekwangia sp. | reverse complement strand
GGGTTGGACGCTGTTTGCAACAATGCAAGACCCGTTCCTATCACAAATAAACCAACCAGGAACAAATTGAAATTTCGAATGCTTGCTGCCGGCACAAATATCAACGCGCCCACTGCCATGATAAATAAACCAATCGCCATTCCCTTTTTATATCCAGTCTTACGTAGTACAATAGAAGAAGGAATTGCCATCACTGTATAAGCGATAAAAAAAGCTGTTGCTACCAGGTAAGCCTGTACATCAGTCTGCAACTCGCACGCAATCTTGAGGTAAGGAATCAACGTGCCGTTCACCCACGTGATAAACCCGAAGATAAAAAACAAAATACCGATGATGGTGATGGAGAGCGTGTAGCTTTTTTGTGAAGACATGAGATTTTGTGTTGAAGGCTTTACGAAAAATTTACTTCTTGCTATGTGTTTTCACACACGGTTATTTCAAATTTTTTTTCGAGTTTAGCACAAAATATTCAAAGTTCTATGGCATCAGAAAAAAAGCCCGCACTATTAATCATGGCAGCCGGTATGGGCAGCCGCTACGGAGGCATCAAGCAAATTGATGGCTTCGGACCAAATGGCGAAACCATCATGGATTACTCGTTATATGATGCAATTCGCGCAGGCTTTGGCAAAATTGTGTTTGTTGTGCGCGATGAAATTAAAGGCGCTGTGGAAGAAATGTTTCTTCCTAAACTGAAAGGAAAAGTAGAAGTGTGCTTTGCCACACAAACATTGGAAAAATTTGTACCCGCCAAATACGGAAAAGTAGAGCGAAAAAAACCTTGGGGAACTACGCACGCAATGCTCTGCGGAAAAGAATTTATCAGCGAGCCATTTGCGGTTATCAATGCCGATGATTTTTACGGGAAAGATGCGTTTGATTCCCTGGCAAAATTTTTTGCAACTGCAAAACCAAATCATCACGCAATGGTAGGCTACACATTAAAAGATGTGTTATCAGAACATGGAACTGTTTCGCGCGGAGTAGCTGAAGAACGTGATGCCGAAGGATACCTTAAAACTTTGAATGAGCTAAAGGACATTGTTGTAGAAAACGGAAAAATTATTTCTAAAGAATCTACTGGCAGCCGACAAATTTCTGGTGAACTTCCTGTATCCATGAATTGCTGGGGCTTTATGCCATCTATTTATGAGTTTGCTGAAAAACTTTTTCACCAATTTGTAGATAAAAATATTCAAAACCCTTCTGCAGAATTTTACATCGCCTTACTGGTAAACGACATTATTAAAAAAGACCTTGGGAAAGTACACATCATTCCTGGGGGCACTACCTGGTTTGGTGTCACCTATAAAGAAGATAAGGAAGAAGTTTCTCAAAAAATTAAAAGCCTTGTGAAGCAAGGTGTGTATCCTGCTAAGCTTTGGTAATTTGTTATTGTGAATATTCCTTCGTCCGTCCTTCAGGCTTTCCAACTTTCGTCCGACTGTAAAATTTCTCCTATTGGCTCAGGTCATATTCACTACACATTTAAAGTGGAGGGAGAAAAGAAATTTGTATTGCAGCGTGTGAACAAAAATGTTTTCACAAAACCGGAAGTAATCGCAACCAACAATCGCCTTGCATTTCAATACTTAAAAAAGAATCACCCGGATTATTTATTTCCTCAGCCCCTTCCACATGTAAACGGCACCGATTTGTTTTATGATGCGGAAGGTTTTCCGTGGCGATTGTATCCGCTCATCGAAAACACATTTACCATCGATGAGGTAAAAAATGAACAACAGGCTTTTGAAGCCGCCAAGGGCTTTGGCGCTCTATCAAAAAATCTTCAAGGTGTTAATGTCTCACTGTTTCAGCCTACGCTAGACAGGTTTCATGATTTAGCTTGGCGCTACGAGCAATTTGAAGATGCGTTGGCAAAAGCAAAACCAGAAGTCATTTTCCAATCCAAAAAAGAAATTGAACTGTGCCAATCTTTTCGTTACCTGATTGACGAATATACCCGGTTGATTCAGAGTAACACGCTCATTGAGCGCGTGATGCACAACGACACCAAGGTGAACAATATTCTTTTTGATTCGGTCACCCAAAAAGCCGCCTGTGCCATCGATCTTGACACACTCATGCCAGGTTTTTTCATTTACGACTTGGGTGACATGGTGCGTACATTTGTCAGTCCGGTGAGCGAAGAAGAAAAAGACATTTCAAAAATTGAATTCAGAAAAAACATTTATGAGGCATTGCTAAGTGGATATCTTTCTGAAATGAATGATGTATTGAGTATTGAAGAGAAAAAATCAATTCCGTTTGCCGGAATGATGATGACCTATATAATGGCTTTGCGAATGCTGGCCGATTTCCTTCGTGGCAACACCTATTACCATGTAACATATCCAGAACAAAACTTAGTTCGAGCACGCAATCAACTTCACCTGCTTGGCTTGATAGTCAATTCTGTCAAACAGTAATTATTACCTTTGATAAATTTTTACAATGAAAAAGCTATCCGTTCTCGCGCTTTTATGTATTATGGGATTTGCGTTGTTGGCCCAAAGCAATCCAACTCCTTACGCAGAGACAATCACGCCCTCCGATTTAAAAGAAAACTTGAGCATCATCGCATCTGATGCCTTGGAAGGAAGATATACTGGTACACGAGGTCAGAAGATGGCTGCCGCCTATATCAGTTATTATTTTGAAGAGTTGGGACTGATCGGGCCGATAAATGGCTCGCACATCATGCCAATAGAGCTATATATGTCAAAGCCTGTTGATGTCTACGTGAAATCGGGCACCAGTCGCTACACCAATTTCAACGAGATTGTTTATTTCGGTCAAACCGACAGCGGTGGCGAAATTTCACTTGAAATTGTTTACGCTGGGAAGGGAACCGATGCTGAGTTCGCCTATTTAGATGTGAAAGACAAAGCTGTGGCCATCTATACCGAAACTCTTTCCACGGGAATGTTCAATGGCATTCGCAAATCGGCAGACCTTGCACGCGAGAAAGGAGCGAAGATGGTATTCATCGTCTCAGCCGGAAAACCCGAAGATTTCAAGGTATTGGCAAATCAAATGCAGGGGAGGCTTTCATCCGGTCAATTGAGTTTAAAGAAACCAGATCCCAATGCGGCAAACAAAGGCATGTTTTTGCTAGAGCAATCAGCTGCAACAAAAATTTTTAATACAACTTTCGAGAAATTACAAAAGGCAAGCGTTGAAGATCCTTCCAAGAAACCGTTGAGGAAAATCAAACCTTCACGAGTTTCTTACCAGGTTGCCATGGAAAATAAGATTGTCAAATCTGAAAACATCTTAGGATACCTTGAAGGAACTGATAAAAAAGATGAATTGATTATTATCTCAGCGCACTTCGATCACATCGGAAAAAAGACTCAAGGAGATGGCGATCTGATAAATAACGGTGCTGACGATGATGGTTCAGGAACGGTGAGCGTCATGCAATTGGCAAAAGCATTTGTGAAAGCGAAAAAAGAAGGGCATGGGCCTCGCAGAAGTATTCTTTTTATGACTGTTACCGGTGAAGAAGAAGGTCTTTTTGGCTCTCAATATTATGTAGAACACCCGGTTTATCCTTTGGCTAACACCGTAGCCGATTTAAACATAGACATGGTGGGTCGCAGAGATACCCAACATGAAGGCAAGCCCGACTATGTTTATGTTATTGGGTCCGACAAACTTTCAAGCGAACTGCATGAGATAAACGAACGCACCAACAAAACCTACACGCAGCTCGAATTTGATTATGTTTACAACGATGAGCAACATCCAGATCGTTTGTACTATCGCTCAGATCATTGGAACTTTGCCAAGAACAATGTGCCCATCATTTTCTACTTTGATGGAATCCACGAAGATTACCACAAAGTAAGTGACGAGATAAGTAAAATTGATTTTGACTTATTGGCTAAACGAGGCAAAATCGTCTTCTATACTGCCTGGGAACTTGCCAATCGTGATAATAGAATTGCTCTTGATAAGAAATAGGTTAAAGTCCGCTGGTGATTAGGTAAGCTTCAGGTGCAATTACACTTTGCTGACTTTTGACTGCTAGCCACAAACTTCGGAAACAATGCGTATTGATATCATTACATGTCTTCCCAAGCTTTTGGAGAGTCCGTTTTCTGACTCTATTTTGAAGCGCGCTCAGGATAAAAAACTCGTTGAAGTTTTTGTACATGACCTAAGAATCTATTCAACCAACAAACATCGCACCACAGACGATTATGCATTTGGTGGTGGTGCCGGTATGGTGATGACCATCGAGCCAATTGATCGATGCATTTCTTCCCTAAAGTCCGAGAGAAATTATGATGAGATCATCTACATGAGCCCTGATGGTGAGCTACTCAACCAGGCAATTGCAAATCAGTTGAGTCTTACAAAAAATCTAATTATTCTCTGTGGCCATTACAAAGGAGTAGATGAGCGTGTACGAGAGCATCTGGTGACTCGTGAGATTAGCATCGGAAATTATGTGCTTTCCGGAGGCGAACTAGCCGCTGCCGTACTATCTGACTCCATTATCAGGCTCCTTCCTGGAGTTTTATCTGATGAAACCTCCGCTCTGACAGATTCTTTTCAGGACGGGTTGATTGCTCCCCCTGTATATACCCGCCCAGCCGAATATAAAGGATGGAAGGTTCCGGATATTCTTTTATCCGGTCATGAGGCAAAAATTGCAGAATGGAGGCATGAGCAAGCACTTGAAAGAACAAAGAAGAGAAGGCCGGAAATCCTCTGAAAGGATAAAGAATTGAAAATCAGCTTTAAAAAGCTCCCATTTAATTACGGATTTTTCTATCGCAGCATACAAATTCCATTTCTTCCGCTATATTTGCAGTCCGTTTTTAAAAATAGCTTTTATGGCCGATTTAATGAAAATAGCCGAGCAGGAACTAGCTTCCAAAAGGGCAAACATCACCAGCTTCAAGCCTGGAGATACCATCAATGTGCATGTGAAAATCAGCGAGGGTAACAAGGAGCGTATCCAGCAATTTCAGGGAACAGTACTCTACCATCGTGGAAAAGGCACTAATGGCGAAAGTTTTTCCGTACGCAAAGTATCAAATGGTGTTGGCGTAGAAAGGATTTTCCCTATTCTTAGCCCAAGCATCGATAAAATAGAATTTATTAAGGCCGGAAAAGTACGCAGGTCAAAATTGTATTATTTGAAAGGCCGTCATGGAAAAAGTGCCCGGATCAAAGAAAAATTGGCCGTTGTTGCTTAATCTCACAGAAAGAAAAGTTAACCCATTTCAAACCGAAATGGGTTTTTTGCTTTTTACACCTTTTCGCAAACCATTGAGACAGAACTTTTGAAAACCCTTATATTTGTTACCCTCACCTAAATAACTATGTCTAGACCATCTATTTCAGAACTCTTAGGCAAGGATGCTGACTCTTTGCTAACTCACAAAAGCAAAACGATCTCCAAAGATCAGTTGCATTTGCCAGGACCGGATTTTGTTGACCGGATTTTCGCTCAATCCAATCGCAGCACTCAAACATTGCGAAGCCTGCAAACTTTATTTGGCACCGGTCGCCTGAAGGATACGGGGTTTCTCTCCATTCTTCCCATTGACCAAGGCATCGAACATAGCGCAGGAGCTTCTTTTGCCAAGAATCCAATCTATTTCGATCCGGAAAACATTGTAAAACTTGCTATTGAGGGCGGTTGTAATGCCGTAGCAACTACTTTCGGTGGGCTTGCACTGATGTCCAGAAAATATGCCCATAAAATTCCTTTCATTGTAAAGGTCAATCATAACGAGTTATTGACTTACCCCAACAAAGCTGACCAAATCATGTTTGGCTCCGTGCGCGATGCCTGGAATTTGGGAGCTGTGGCAATTGGTGCTACGATTTATTTTGGATCTGACAACTCCACCCGCCAAATCCAGGAAGTTGCGAAGGCTTTTGAAGAAGCTCATGAACTTGGCATGGGAACAATCCTATGGTGCTACACTCGTAACAATGCCTTCAAGAAAGATGGTATCGATTATCACGTGTCAGCTGACTTAACCGGCCAAGCTAATCATCTTGGCGTAACTATTCAAGCCGATATCATTAAACAGAAGTTGGCCGAGAACAATGGTGGCTACAAAGCTTTGAACACCGGGGGTAGCAGCTATGGAAAATTAGACGAAAGAATTTACACCGAGCTAACATCCAGTCATCCGATCGACCTTTGTCGTTACCAGGTAGCAAACTGCTACATGGGCAGAGCCGGTTTGATCAATTCGGGTGGTGACAGCAAAGGATCAAGCGACATGGCAGATGCAGTACGTACAGCTGTGGTAAACAAACGTGCCGGTGGCATGGGCTTAATCTCTGGCCGCAAGGCATTCCAGCGCCCCATGAAAGAAGGCGTTGAAATCCTGCAGGCAATTCAAGATGTATATTTGGATAAGAGCATTGACATCGCTTAAGAATTAACAGTTTTATTAAGAAGCCATGAGCAATCATGGCTTCTTCTCATTTAAATAAAAACGCATGCCTTGGTTTAAACGAACAGACAAAGGAATATTAACTCCAACAGAAGCAAAGCGGGAAGTGCCCGATGGCTTATGGTTCAAATCACCGGGAGGAAAAATCGTGCATACCCGCGAATTAAAGAACAACGCATATGTTGTCCCGGAAGAAGATTATCATGTAAAAATCGGATCGAAGGAATATTTTGAAATCCTCTTTGATAACAATGAGTTCACCGAGTTGGACGCCAACATGGAATCAGCTGATCCCTTAAAGTTTGTAGACACCAAGCCATATCCAAAGAGAATAAAGGAATCGCAAGCCAAAGTGCAGTTGAAAGATGCCGTACGAACCGGCTATGGAAAAATGAATGGGCTTGAAATCACCATCGCATGTATGGACTTTAGTTTCATCGGGGGATCCATGGGTTCAGTAGTTGGAGAAAAAATTGCCCGTGCAATTGATCACTCATTGAAACACAAAATTCCGTTCTTAATGATTTCACGCTCTGGCGGAGCACGCATGATGGAGGCAGGACTTTCGCTAATGCAAATGGCAAAAACCTCAGCAAAACTGGCCTTGCTTGACGAAGCTAAAATTCCTTATATATCATTACTGACAGATCCAACGACTGGAGGCGTAACCGCATCATACGCGATGCTCGGAGATTTTAATATTGCAGAGCCTAATTCCTTGATTGGTTTTGCAGGCCCTCGCGTTATTCGCGAAACAATAGGAAAGGACTTACCAAAAGGATTTCAAAGTGCTGAATTTGTGCTTGAGCACGGATTCCTTGACTTTATTGTAGATCGGAGGAATTTGAAGACTAGGTTGAGTACTTTGTTGAGAATGCTTAAATAGTTGTTATAGCCGCTATTGATAAGTCCGACTGATAAACAATAGAATAAAAAAAGAGGCTTTTGGCCTCTTTTTTTATTGATAAAATGATTCTTTCTATTGATTCAACACTAATACATCGTACAGCACTCTGAATGTACCATTAGAGTTCGTATACTGGTAATAAAGTGTAAAGGTCTTAGTAATCGGATCATAAGTACTAGTTTCATTCGGAAGCGGCACCAAATTCGCCACGCCTGTTTCAGCTGTTGCTTGCAATGTGCAAGTGTTGTCAGCATTAACTGTCACGTTCAAATAACCAAATCCGCCATTTGAGTTTCCAACATGCACGTTGACTGTGGCTGCTCCGCGAGTTGACATAGGTGTATCAAATTCCCATGGGCCAGTAGAGGCAATATTTCCTGTAGCAACCTGATTTGTGTTGTCCCAGCCTGTATAGTCTCCGGCAGTACTGAAATTATACCTTGTTCCTATTGAGTGATAAACACCATCATATTGGTTTTTGATTATCACCTGTACAACGGCCGTGTCGTATCCAGAACTAAGTTTATAGGTACCACTTGGATTCTTTATCACAAACGCCAGTGCATACTGTAATGACAAATCGAGATTAGCCGGGTTCAACTGAATGTCCACATTTTTAACATCTTCTCCTGCCGCGAAATCAACCTTTGACGAAGATCCAACAAAAGTATAAGATGCCGGGTCTAACAAAGTATAAGTAGTACCATTGTCATTATTATATTTTGTAAGAACAGCTGGATCCATCGCTAGATCAACCGATGCTGCCTGGCCCAATTCTCCACTTGATATCGGGTCTCTTTTCACTGTAGCGACTGTTACCTTTTGCGCCACGGGGGTTATCGCGACAAGCTGAAACTTATCAGTAACACCTAAAAATCTCACCAGGTTTACTCCACCTTTCCCATCAAGCATGTCCTTCTCTTCATAATTACATGACACTACTATTACGGCAAGAATGAAGAGTACTGTGACGCCAGTGAATAGTTTTAAGTTCTTTATTTTCATAACATTATTTATTTAAAGATTAATGTTTATCCCACCAAACGTGACCATCCTGAGTGTCCTTCGAGTCAATTGAACCGGCTGCCGCAGCAACATTGGTCGGGTTCAATCCATATTCTATTGTTGGATAGATAAACCTGCGTGGAATCTTACCACTGGGGTTTAAAGGTTGAGGGGCAGGGGTCAAAACGGGATACCCGGTTCTTCTCCATTCAGCCCATCCTTGCTGCCCATCTGGGTAAAAAGATAACCAACGCTGCATTGCAATTTTCTCTGCTACTGAACTTGCTGTAGTATTGTTCAGATCAACTAAAGGTTGTGTCATGTAGGTGTCATAATTAGAACCGTCTCCATACACGCCCCAGGATATCCATGATTGTTTGATGCCCTCGGCATACATCTGATCTCGGTTTTCAGAAGTCCAGCCCAACTGAGCGGCTTCAGCTCTGGCGAGCAATACAGATGCTGCTGTTAGAATAAACAATTTGCTGTTGATCTGGCGATAGGGATCGTTCAAAATAAGGGAGTGATCCTTGTTTGCAGGATCCGTTGTATAAGCCAAGGCAGCATCCCGATTCAATCCAGGAGGAACACCAACAAGGTTAGAACCAGTAACTACTTTACCATACGAATAACGTCTATCATCTCCATTTGAATTCATCCAGTTAGCTATAGTTGTGGACACATTTTGATCACCACCATATCCGTACCATGGATTATAGAACTCCGAAGCATTTCCTGGATAATTTAATGTAATGTCATCAGCCGCTGTTTCCAGTACACCACCATCACTTGTTAAAGCATCGTTGAATTGAGCTTTTCCCGTTGCTGGGTCAACCAATGAAATTCTCAGGGCAAGGATGAGCCTCCATGAATTTGCATATTTCTTCCACCTGGTGATATCTCCGTTAAGCAAAACATCCCCTTTTGCAGCCGGGAGATTATCAAACTGTGCTACAGCTTCTTTCAGCTCTTTGAAAATGTCTGTGTAAATAGCTTGCTGTGCGTCATACTTAGGGGTAGAAATACCCTTCATTGCCTCTGAATAGGGCATATCTCCATAACGATCAGTCAAAATTGAAAACCGGATTGCTTTCAAAATGCGCGCAACTGCAATCTGATTATTATTCGAGCCATTCAATGCTGCATAAGCGGCCGTTGAAGGATCTGAATTTATATTGATTATGTTTTGAAGATCATACATGCTACCGCTTAATTCTGTCCAGTTTACATCCTGTAAAGAATATCGTGACGCATCCGTATAGAGTGTTTGCGCAAAATATTGGCAATACAGGCCCGATGTAATCCCGGCACCCGTTGCTCCTGCTGCACCTCCATAAGCACTTAGCGCATTTGTAAGCAAAGCCGAAGTTAACGGAACGGTTGACCCGTTAGGGCTCACATTAGTGTTAGCAAAATCACTGCAACCAATTGCTGCAATAAAAGCCAACGACCACACATATTTAAAATATTTTTTCATATCACTTAATAATTTATTGAATGATTTAGGTTTAGAAACCAAGTTTTAATTGGAAACCATAGCTTCTTGTGCCTGGCAACTGACCATTTTCACCAGTCAAATTAGACATTGTTGATGGATCAAAATCACGATTGGAAGCATAAATCAACCAAAGGTTTCTCGCAATAAACGAAATAGACGCGCTCTTGAACGTGCGTGATAAGTTACCCAATTTAGCAACCGGTATGGTGTAGCCTAAATTAACTTCGCGCAGCTTGATATAAGACATGTCAAAAATACTGTTCTCCGCAATTCCTGAATTACCCCATTGGTCATAGTATTGCTT
>CAZNCO010000118.1:0-10146 GCA_964571345.1 uncultured Ohtaekwangia sp. | reverse complement strand
TTTGTGTGTGTGGCTGGTCTGACTTTATTATATCTCGACAAAAGATTAATATTTCCGGCATCAGCGGTACCAAAAGCCTGTGAGTCAAGTACAGCTGCATCTGTGAGTCGGGCATTAGAAGCTTGGTCCAGTACTAACAATGTATTTGAAACAGGAAGTTGCGTGTACCCCAGGAATCCCCCTGTTAGATTGACAATCCATATATTCAAAGAACTTTCGGCAGGCCAATAGCTGAGGGCTTTCAAGGTTTGATCATCATTCATTGACCACGAAGTCTGTGTTCCCAGCAACCGTACAATTCCTGTCGTTGCCAATCCATCCGGATCTTGTTTTGCCAAAACAAATTGAATGTCCATGCTACCAGCCACACTAATAAACTCGGATGGCGTTTTATTAGCATCGGCATTTAATCGCTGAAAATCTTTATTGATGACATCAATCTGTGATTGAATTTGTGCATCAGAAATATTGGTACCGCTGCCAATGGGCTCTCCGTTATTAATCACGTGCACTACAACGGGCACAACGAAAGTAGTTCCTTGTGTTCGGTTGTTTTGTCCGGGCTTAGATCTTTTAAGGAGCATGTTCTGCATCCATTGCTCGAATTGCTCTTTCGTCTCGCGCTGTCTTTTTAGGTTCTTTAGCTGCTCATACTCTACGGTGCCGCATCTTTGCTGAGCAAATAAAAGAGAGGTAGTGAGTAAAAACAAAAATGATATGAATGCCCTCATGTTCGCAAGATAAATCTTTACCAATGCATTGTAAATGCAGCGAAGACGGAAAAGGTAATTGCAGGGAGGAATTAATTACGCGAGATTAGTAACAACGATATTTTTGATTTCGGGCACCGCGCGTTTGATGGCTTCTTCAACGCCCGCCTTGAACGTCATAGGAGACATGGGGCAGGAGCCACAAGCACCCACAAATTCAAGTTTTAAAGTATTGCCGTCCATAATTTCAAGTACACGCACATTACCACCGTCTGCTTCCAGGTAGGGCCGTATGCTGTCAAGGGCAGCTTCAATGCGCTCAAGGGCAGTGGGTGTTTCAGTCGTGTTCATCAGGCGGTTGTTATTTCAACTTTCTTTGTTCCAGCAAAAGTAGCATTTCTTATCGCAACTTGTCGAGCCAGGTTCTCGGCTAAATCCCGGAAGGCTTGTGCAGTCACTCCTTCTTTCATCACAGCGGGCAAACCACTGTCACCGCTTTCGCGGATGCTCTGTACCAAAGGAATCTGCCCAAGTAAAGGAACATCAAACTTCTCCGCTAAGTTCTTGCCCCCATCTTTTCCGAAAATAAAATATTTGTTGTTTGGCAATTCTTCCGGGGTGAAATAGGCCATGTTTTCTACAACACCCAATACAGGCACATTAATTTGCGGCTGCTTAAACATTGCCAGTCCTTTCATAGCATCGGCCAAAGCTACTTTTTGCGGGGTGGTCACAATCAAGGCACCCGTCACTGGCACTGTTTGCACCAGTGTTAAATGAATGTCGCTGGTGCCGGGAGGCAAATCGATTAGCAGGTAATCCAATTCACCCCAGTCGGTATCGCTGATGAACTGTTTAAGGGCAGAGCTCGCCATCGGTCCGCGCCAAACTACAGCACTTTCAGGCGGAGCCAGGAATCCAATTGAAATCAGTTTTACGCCATACTGCTCCAGTGGCACAATTGTATTTTTTCCATTTACTGTTTTTACTTCAGGCTGCTCACGCTCGCAGTTAAACATTACAGGAATCGATGGTCCAAAAATATCTGCATCGATGAGTCCTACTTTTGCTCCTGATTGTGCGAGAGCTACGGCCAGGTTTGTAGTCACCGTTGACTTTCCAACACCACCTTTTCCAGATGCAATAGCAATAATATTTTTGACTCCTGTCAGCAACGGAGCGTTGTCGCGCAATGTTGTTACTGACGAAGTCATGTGAATATCAATTTTTGCCTCCTGGCCAACCACTTTTCGAACGGCATCTTCACAATCTTTCCGGATTTTTTCTTTCAAAGGGCAGGCAGGCGTGGTGAGCACCACAGTGAATGAAACAAAACCTTCTCTCACCGATATATCCTTGATCATGCCGAGGGATACGAGGTCCCTTTTCAGATCGGGGTCATTTACGGTAGAAAGGGCTTTTAAAATATCGGATTGGGTAAAATTCATAGTATTTGTAAAACTATTTTAAGCGAAAATGGTTCGCAAGGTAAGGAGATTTGACCAACGTAATACTCTACCGTATTCCTTATCTTTGCTCCTTAATCTGACCTGTTTTGATCTCCCGCGAAACGATCGAAGAAATTAAGAACCGTGTTGACATAGTTGATGTCATCAGCGACTTCGTTTCGCTCAAAAAATCGGGGCAGAACTACAAGGCCCTCAGCCCTTTTGGCAACGAAAAAACACCTTCCTTCTTTGTTGTTCCCGCCAAGGGAATTTTCAAGGATTTCAGCAGCGGCAAGGGTGGCGATGCCTTCACTTTTGTGATGGAGCATGAGAAATTCGGCTACACCGAAGCGATTCGCTACCTGGCCAAGAAGTATGGCGTTGAAATAAAAGAAGATCGCGCCAACCTGGAAACCCGCGAAGAGCAGAGTGAGCGTGAGAGCCTTTACATCCTCATGAATTTTGCAAAAGAGTATTATAAAAATACGCTGATGCAATCGGAGGAGGGGAGAAGCATCGGCCTTAGTTATTTCCGTGAGCGCGGCTTCAACGATCGCACCATTGAGAAATTTGAGCTCGGCTATGCATTGGAAGGCTGGGAGCACTTTAGCAAAGAAGCTGTTGCCAAAGGCTACAATAAAGAACTTCTTGAAAAGACCGGACTGGTTGTAAAGAAAGAAGATGGATCCAGTTATGATCGCTTTCGGGGAAGGGTGATCTTCCCGGTGCATAACATGGTGGGCAAAGTGATTGCCTTTGGTGCTCGCATGTTGGGCAAAGAAAAGAATCAGCCCAAGTACATCAACTCACCGGAAACAGATATTTATCATAAGAGCGATGTGCTCTATGGTTTGTATCAGGCCAAAAATGCAATCCGTCAGCAAGATGTTTGTTACCTGGTGGAAGGTTACACCGATGTGATTTCAATGCATCAGGCGGATGTAGAAAATGTAGTGGCCTCCAGCGGCACAGCGCTTACGGAAAACCAGATCAAGCTCATCCGCAGGTTTACCGAAAACATTACGGTATTGTTTGATGGCGATGCGGCTGGCATCAAAGCAGCCCTGCGCGGCATTGATATGATTTTGCGTGGGGGATTGAATGTGCGGGTATTGCTTTTTCCGGATGGCGAAGATCCCGATAGTTTTTCACGGAAAGTAGGAACAACAGAGTTTCAAAAATATCTAAAAGAACACACGCAGGATTTTGTGTCGTTCAAGGCGAGTTTATTTGCCAAAGAAGCCGCCAATGATCCGATACGCAAAGCAGAATCCATCAAGGAAATTGTTTCAAGTATTGCCGTGATTCCCGATCCCATCAAACGATCGGTGTATATTCAGGAGACCAGTCATCTTTTGAAAATTGCTGAATCTGTTCTGCTAACGGAACTCAACAAAATTTTAATTCAGGAGCGAAGAAAAAATGAGAAGGAAAAACTGCGTGAACAAGATATTCCAGAACCAATCGAAGCCGTACCGGATATCTCCACGCCTGTAAAGCTTGATGCCGACAGTCTGGTGCAATACCAGGAGCGGGAAACCATTCGCCTGTTGCTGAACTATGCTGATTCTTCAACACTCTCAAATGATGGAGAAAGTCAACAGAAATTGAGTGATTTTTTAGTTCATGAAACTGAAGACGTTACCTTTACCAACGAAGTATATAAAGAAATTTATGACTTCTTCCGGGAGCATGTTTTGGCTGGTAAGGCAGTAGATAGTCATACGCTATTAAAAAATGGAAGTGATGCCGTGAAAGCGGTGGTTACTGACCTGATTACGTCACGCTATGAAATCAGCCCGCATTGGGGCGACAAATACCATATTTTGATCCCCAGAGAAAAAGATGTGCTGAACGAATTGGCATTGAGCAACGTTTACAGATTGAAATTTCGCATTGTTCAAAAGATGATTGAAGACAATAAAAGTGAAGTAAAAAATGCGGAGGCAAAAGGTGATTGGGATGAACTGGATAAAGCCCTTGAAGTGCAGATGGGTTTGAAAAAAGCAGAAGGAGAGCTGGCAAGTATGTTGGGAATTGTGGTGGCAAAATGATTTTAGATTTTAGAATTACGATTTTGGATTTTTAATTGAACGACAAGAACTTTTAACGGATAACTTTTCACAAATTAATCTAATCAAAGTGGCAGATAAAATTAAGATCGATACAATAGAAGAGGCGATAGATGATATTCGCAATGGCAAGCTGGTGATTGTGGTGGATGATGAAGACCGCGAGAATGAGGGAGACTTTATCTGCGCAGCCGAATGTGTTACACCTGAAATAATCAACTTCATGTCCAAAGAAGGACGTGGGTTGATATGTGCACCCTTGATGGAAGACCGGTGTGAAGAGCTGAAGCTCGAGTTGATGGTAGGAAAAAATACTGCAGTGTTTGAAACACCCTTCACTGTGTCAGTTGACTTGATAGGTCATGGTTGTACCACCGGTATTTCTGCTCACGATCGTTTTAAAACAATCAAAGCTCTGGTAGATCCAGAAACGAAACCAGAAGAATTAGGAAAGCCCGGACATATTTTTCCTTTGCGGGCGAAGAAGGAAGGAGTGCTACGCAGAAGTGGCCATACGGAAGCTGCGATCGATTTAGCACGCTTAGCTGGATTCCGTCCGGCAGGTGTGTTGGTGGAAATTATGAATGAAGATGGAAGCATGGCACGCTTGCCCGATCTTCGCATTGTTGCTGATAAATTTCACTTGAAGCTGATCACCATCAAAGACCTGATCAACTATCGGATGAAGATTGAAAGTCAGGTGAGAAGGCAAGTGGATGTGAATATGCCAACTGCTTACGGAGATTTTACTTTGGTGGCATATGAGGAAGTTGCCACGCAGCAAATTCACATGGCGTTGGTGAAGGGTACCTGGGAAAAAGATGAACCTATTCTGGTACGCGTTCACTCGTCATGTGTAACGGGCGATATTTTTGGTTCTTGCCGGTGTGATTGTGGGCCACAGCTTCATGCAGCCATGCAAATGGTCTCTGATGAAGGAAAGGGAATTGTGTTGTATATGAAACAGGAGGGAAGGGGCATCGGGCTGTTGAATAAATTGAAAGCTTACAAATTGCAAGAGCAGGGATTAGATACTGTAGAGGCTAATCTTCAACTTGGTTTTGATATGGATAATCGTGACTACGGAATTGGTGCGCAGATTCTTCATCACCTGGGGGTTTCAA
The DNA here is from genome assembly GCA_964571345.1 of uncultured Ohtaekwangia sp. Taxonomy (GTDB): domain Bacteria; phylum Bacteroidota; class Bacteroidia; order Cytophagales; family Cyclobacteriaceae; genus ELB16-189. Next base: position 4,792 of record CAZNCO010000118.1, on the reverse strand, counting down.
AAATCAGGTTGATTACCAATAATCCAAAAAAACGGGTGGGCTTAATGGGCTACGGATTGGAGATTGTAGACAATGTGCCTATCGAAATCAAGCCTAATCCGCACAACGAAAAATATCTTGCCACCAAACGCGATAAAATGGGACACCAAATATTGAAAAGTAAGTAATGTGGTTCACCTAGTTTACTGACGATGAAGTTATTTATTCCCGTTGTTTTGTTGCTACTCGCTCAGGATTCTTTTGCTCAAACTTTTCCTTTTGATTTATGGCACGATGGCAAGGTTGTGCTGGAAAGCGGAGATACGATAAGAGGTGTTCTGAAATATGATCTCAATGATTTGTTGCAGGTAAGACATGATAACAGGCTTGAGAGTTTTTCTGCACGCAAAGTTTTGTTCTTTGAGATTTTTGATAATGGATATAATAGATATCGCCAATTTTATTCTTTGCCCTATGCCTTGGAAGGTCAATATAAAACGCCTGTTTTTTTTGAGCTGTTAAACGAAGGAAAATTAACAGTTCTTACACGCGAGAAGGTAGAATACCGGAGTTATTCATCACCATTTTATTATTACGGATCATATACGCGCTTGGTGTTGGTGCATTATTACTATTTGCTGAAGGAAAATGGGAACATTGAAGCGTTTGCAGCGAAGAAAAACGATTGGTATGATATTATGGGCAACCATGCAGATCCAGTCCATGACTATGCCAAAAAAAATCGACACAGCTTTGATGATACGTATCAGTTGAAATCAATCATCGACTATTACAATTCTTTTTTTAGTCCTAAATAACTCACATGCAGAAGCCTTTAATCTTAGTGACGAATGACGATGGAATCACGTCACGTGGAATTTTGAATTTAGTCAACGTTATGAAAGAGCTGGGTGAGGTATTAGTTGTAGCGCCCAATAGCCCGCAGTCGGGAATGGGGCATGCAATTACCGTAGGAGATACACTTAGGTTGAATGAGTCTTCTATTTTTGAAGGAGTGAAAGCGTATGAATGCAGTGGCACTCCAGCCGACTGTGTGAAAATGGCACGTCACTTCATTTTAAAGCATGGACGTCAGCCGGATGTGGTGGTGAGTGGAATCAACCATGGAAGCAATACGTCAATCAGTGTTTTGTATTCGGGCACAATGTCCGCAGCCATTGAAGGCGCAATTGAAGGAACACCTGCTATTGGCTTTTCGTTGTGCGATTATAGTCATAAGGCAGATTTCTCGCACGTAGAACCATTTGTCAAAAAGATTACTGAACAGGTTTTAAAAAGAGGATTGCCAAAAGGAGTCGCCTTGAATGTAAACATTCCTCCTAAACGCAATGAGCCGATCAAAGGCATTCGAATTTGCCGCCAGGCCAATGCAAAATGGGTAGAGGATTTTGATCAACGCTTTGATCCCAATGGACGAAGCTATTTTTGGATGGCTGGAAACTTCGTAAACTTCGACAAAGGTGAAGATAATGACGAATGGGCTATCGCCAATAATTATGTATCTGTTGTTCCCTGTCAGTTTGATTTAACTGCGCACCAGGCAATTCCCGTTTTGAATGAGGACTGGGATATTCTGGAGTAAGCAAAGGATATTTTCATCTCAGTAAAAAATTGGAGCCATTCGAGTTGCCCCGAACCAAGGGTAAGATTTGATTTCTTTAAACTCAAGGAAAAATAATCCCCTGTTTTAGGAGTTTTGAGCCCTTTATCCGTTTACAAACGGCTACACTCGTATATAATCGATTATAAGCGTTTAAAATTCGCTACGGCCAGAACCGGCACCCCACCTTTGCATCATCAATCGCAACAAACTCTTAAAAAGTACTGAGGCGATATTGAAAACGTAAATCAATTAATAACTTAAACAATACACGTATGAAAAGTTTACGCAACTCCGTTCAACTCATCGGCCGCTTAGGCAAAGACGCTGAAGTAAAAGACTTTGGTGAAGGAAAAACAAAGGCCTCTTTCTCCATTGACACTACAGACACGTACAAAAATGCGAAAGGCGAGAAAGTAGAGGACACTCAATGGCACAATCTTGTTATTTGGGGTAAACTTGCAACATCGGCTGGCAAGCTTTTAAAAAAGGGTGCTGAAGTAGCCATCGAAGGCAAGCTTGTGCATCGCGTTTATGAAACTGATAAAGGCGAAAAAAAGTATTTCACTGAAATCAATGTAAATGACTTTGTAATGTTGGGTGCAAAGCAGTCGTAGCCTGGATGTTTAAGGTTTCAAGTTTCAATACGTGGTGAATGCCTCGATCAGAAACTTGAAACCTTTAACTCTTTACTTCCCATTCTTCTTTTTCTTAATATCCTTGAAAAACTTCACCCAGTTAAGTGGATTCAGGAAAGGGTTGTATAGAGGGTGATATTTGTCGCCCGCGGAATTGGCAAATTGGTCGATGTAATACCGATAATTGGCATTGCCATCCATAGGGGTGGAGCGAACCATTAGTGCTAATAGCTCAGCATTCATTTGCTTCTTATCGATGCCGACATCATCGACAGGAATATTTAATGCAAGAACCGCTTCTTTAAAAAGCTCTTCCGTAGCAATAGGCGTCACAGTTACCGCTTCCAGATACGTTTTATCAGGGTGAAGCTCTACCAAAATGGATTGAAATTCTTTTGCATCTACAGGCACGATATAATGGGCTCTTCTGAAACCCACCGAACTGATAACTACGCTATCACCAACTAACACTGCCATAGAAAACCAACCGTTATTTAAAGTAGAAGTACCTCGGCCAGCTTTAGGAACATAAATATTAACTCCTGGAAGCAGCAAGCCAGCGGTGTCAGTGACAACTCCTGAAAGTTGTATTACGCGTTTTCTGCTTTGAGAAAATGCCTCCTGATTTGAAAAAAACAGGGAAACCGCGAGGATCACGATGAATATGCGAAACGTTTTCAAAAGAATCAGTTTGGGAACAAAGATATAGATTCAGGTTAACTTGACCAATGATGGTAAAGATTCATAAATAGTTTTAAAATGACGGTTAAAAATGAACACTTTCGGGTAATTTCGGGGCGCGCATGAGGTTAAAACACTTCAATATTGACTTGGGTGCACAGATTTTTCTTGCCTTCAGCGATACTTCGCGTTTACGCATATTAAACTTGATCATGACAAATGGTGAAATGTGCATCACCGATCTTGAGAATATTCTCGAATTCACCCAAACCAAAACGTCTCGCCATCTGATTTATCTTAAGAATTCTGGCATACTTACTTCCCGAAAATCCAATCAGTGGATGTTTTACCAGATCAAAGATGAAGTGTATGATATAACTCAACAGATTTTTCAGTTTCTGAGGCGCGATCCACAATTGCAGAAAGATCAGCAAGTTTTTCAAACGATGTACACCAACAGAGAGCTCACATTAAACAAACTCCGAATGAAACCACTCAGTCAATTTTAGAAAACAAATTCAGTGAAAAAATATGAAGTAGTACTTTTCGATCTTGACCACACGTTGTGGGATTACGAAACCAACTCGCGCGAAACGCTTATTGAACTTTTTCATCACTATGGATTAGATAACCGAGGTGTAGTTGTACAAGCTTTTTTGGATTCATTTGCGCGCATCAACACAGAACTTTGGGACTTGTATGATCGTGGTCTTTTGCATCGTGACGTGATTCGTCTTCACCGTTTCGAAAAGATTTTGCTTGACGTAGGTATAGATGATCATCCACTGTCTCTTCAATTGTCAGCTGATTACATTGAACACTCGCCCCGGAAACCAAACTTGTTGGATGGAGCAAAGGAGATTTTAGATTACCTTTTTCCCAAATATCCTCTGCTGATTGTGACAAATGGTTTTGATGACGTTCAAGGGACGAAACTTGCTTCATCTTCTATCACGCATTATTTCAAGGATGTGGTCACTTCCGCGCGTGCGGGCCACAAGAAACCGGCAAAAGAGATTTTTGAATTTGCATTGGCACAAAGCGGAGCACAAGCTCATCAAGCGATTATGATTGGCGATAATCTTCAAACAGATATTGGTGGAGCTGTTAATGCAAATATTGATTCGGTTCATCTCGACTTCAATGGACACGTTGGTTCGGTGGCCACACATAAGATTAGTCATCTAAGTGAGTTAAAGAAAATTCTGTAATTCTTCGCAAATTTGCCGGTACGATGGTACTACTGAATCACATATTGCTTGTTACTTTAATAATCTGTTGTGGCTTTCATTACTGAAAAAGATCATGTTAATCAGAAGGTATTGTTCGATCAGTGGTCGATTCTTAAGAGTCTTAATTCAAAGTTATTTGATAGTATCCTTTACCTAAACAAGGAATCGCAGGAAAAGAAGCAGCTCATTCAGAAAGCACAATCGGCAAGAGAGGTATAATGAGTTTTGTGAATCAAAAATTCAAATGGCGCTTGATGGGGAGTTTCATTCGTCACCGGATGAGATCAAAGCATTTGATAGTTTGTTGAATATCAAAGTAAAATCAACGGACTTTTTGAGCAGCCATCGAGGGATAAATTTCTCAACTGAAACACTCACGCAAAGGGTAACAAGGATTACGAAGGGAGCATTGTTCCTTGCCTTGGCGCCTGTTTTGGGGCTTTCTCTTATCGCACTTTTAATATACCTGCTGCTACGATCTTACTACTCAAGAGGCAAAGCATATTATTGATTACCTGCACTACGCTAGCTCTCTCAAGTCAACAGGCACTACGCGGGAGATTCCTTTCTCCACCATAGTGATACCGTAAATAACGTCAGTGGTTGACATGGTGCGCTTGTTGTGAGTCACAATCACGAAC
>CAZNCO010000117.1:0-10188 GCA_964571345.1 uncultured Ohtaekwangia sp. | reverse complement strand
CCCAGGAAGTAGATAAGAATGCTGCACTTGGTCAGCAGATAAACGACATGCTTTTCAGTTTCTCTGAACTTGGTTTTCAGGAAGTGGAAACACAAGCATACCTGACTTCGGTGCTTGAGAAGAATGGATTCAAAATTGAAAAAGGCATTGCCGGAATCCCGACCACTTGGATTGCAACCTGGGGAAATGGTAAGCCAGTTATTGCATTGGGTTCGGATGTGGATTGTATTCCAAAAGCATCGCAGAAACCCGGAGTCGCATATCACGATCCGATAGTCGAAGGTGCGCCTGGTCACGGTGAAGGTCATAACTCTGGTCAGGCATTGAATATAGTTGCCGCGCTTGCTATGAAAAAAATCATGGAGCGAGAAAAGATTTCCGGCACCATTATGATGTGGCCCGGAATTGCCGAGGAACAACTTGGTTCAAAAGCTTATTTTGTAAGGGCCGGCTATTTCAAAAATGTTGATGCTTGCATCTTTACTCACGTGAATGACAACTTAAGTGTAGGCTATGGAGATGCCGGATATAATGGAATGGTGTCCGTGAAATTTACTTTTGAAGGCCAGGCAGCGCATGCAGCAGGAGCTCCATGGCGCGGACGAAGTGCATTGGACGCAGTGGAGTTAATGAATATTGGCTGGAATTTCAAACGCGAACATCTCGAACTAACGCAACGATCACATTATGTAATTCCGGATGGCGGTGATCAGCCAAACGTGGTTCCTTCGAAAGCATCTGTCTGGTATTACTTCCGTGAACGTACTTATCCGAGCATTAAAAAGCTATTTGAAACCGGAATCAAAATGGCTGAGGGTGCCGCAACAATGACCGACACAAAATTTACTTACCAAATCCTTGGCTCAGCGTGGGCCGGTCACTTTAACAAAGCATTGGCCGAAGCCATGTATAACAACTACAAGCAAGTGGGATTACCGCAGTGGTCAGCCGAAGATCAATTGTTAGCCAAAGCAACTCAGATCGAAATGAAATCAAAAAAAATTGAAGGCCTTGCCAGCAAAGTGGATACCGTTAGTCTTCCTACTCCCGTAGAACCGGTTTTAGTAAATGGAAGATATCTTGCTGCGATGGGTGGTGGCTCGGATGACATTGCTGATATTTCCTGGAACGTACCTACGATTGTGCTGGGCTATCCGTCCAACATTCCTAATCTTCCCGGCCATCACTGGAGCAACGCCATTTCTATGGCAACTCCGATTGCCCACAAAGGTGTAGTTGCCGGAGCAAAAGCCGAGGCGATGACACTCGTTGACTTGTTTTTGAATCCTAAAGTCTTGAATGATGCGTGGGACTACTTTAAAAATGTGCAAACGAAAGACATCAAGTATGAGCCTTTCATCAGCGACAAGGATGTACCTGCCACTTTTCTCAACAAGGAAATCATGAACACGTTCAAACCACAGTTGAAAAACTTCTACTACAACCCAACGAAATACAAAACATATCTGGAACAACTGAACATAAAATATCCAACATTGAGACAGGATCAGGTGGATGCTGTGAAGAAATTGGAGGAGAAAAGATAAATTCATTTCACGCAAAGGCGCTAAGTCGCAAAGAAAGTTGATTCACTTAGCGTCTCTGCGCCTTTGCGAGAAACTAAATCACGACTCCCTTCGCAAAGCTTGAAGAGGAGAACTATTAATTACCTCTCTTGAATTAACCCATCCGATAAAAACAGTCAGCAAAACCACGCAAACTCCTATGATCAGCAATTCAAAGTAATCAACCGCAAAGGTTACTTCGAAAAAGAATCGGGTCAGAAGATATCCACCGCCTACTGAAAGAATGAATCCTGTGAGGGCGCTGAACACCCCGAGGTAACCATATTCAATCAATGTGATCTTAGTAATCTGATGCGTCCTCGCTCCTACCGTGCGCAGCAATACATTTTCTTTAATGAGTACGAACTTGCTGTTAATCACCGCTCCGGCCAACACTACCAACCCAGTGATGATACTGAACAACGCGAGAAATCGAACAACCAAACCAATTTTGTCGAACAACTCATTCACTGTTCGTAGTACCAATCTCAAATCGATCAATGAAACGTTCGGAAAATCGCGCACGAGGGCTTGCTGGAATTTAGAAGCTTGCTGTTGTTCGTCTACTTTAGTGGTAGCAACCCAAATTTGTGGTGCAGCAGACAATGCTTCTTTTGGAAAAACGAAAATGAAGTTAGGCGGATCTTTCGGCCAATCCACTTTGCGAATACCGGCTATGCGGGCACGCATGCTCACACCTTGCACATTGAATGAAAGTGAATCTCCAACTTTCAAACGTAGTGTTTCATTGATTCCTTCGGAGATCGTCACCCATACAGAATCCTTTTTGCTTTTTTCAAAATGATGCATCTCCCCTTTGATCAACTCTTCCGATCCGATCAAACTATCCCGGTAGGTAACACGATATTCGCGTGTAAGTGCCCATTCCGGAATGGTAGTCGTATCCTTCTGTATATCCTCAATCGTCCTGCCTTTCAGGGACTCCAATCGACAAGTAACGATCGGAACGAGTTGATTCAGGGGAAGCTTGTTGTCATTGATCAGTTTTACTACTCCGTCCTTTTGTGAAGATTGAATATCAAACAAAATTGTGTTCGATCGGTTGCTGTTGCCTTTGAACTCCACTTGGTTTAACAAACTTGATTCAATCACATTCAAGACCGAAATGATGAACGCGCCAAGTCCAATCGCCACCATCAATACCCGCGTCTGGTTATTGGGACGGAAAAGATTTGAAAGTGCATGACGAAAAATGAAAGATGCATTCGAAGGGAAAAACTTTCTCACGAGATAAAGCAAACCCATTGCTACGAGTGTAAGCAATCCAAGTGCAGCGCCAATACCCAGTGTAAACAATCCACCGTTAATAATGCTTTTTGTTTGATAGGTGGCAGCCAAAAAGGGAAATAACACAATAAGGACAATCACCACCAACTTCGTCTTTGAAAAAATTCTTCCGGGATTAAAATCCGTTCGCAACACAGACAAGGGCGGAACAAAACGCACCGCGATCAACGGGAGGATCGTAAACAATACCGATACCACCGCACCAATCAAAACACCTTCTCCAATCGCGCGAGGTGACATGGTGAACTGCAAATTCAACGGTAAGTATTCTTTAAATGCAATGGGAATGATCTGATGAATTCCCGCTCCCATCAAAGCACCGACAATGCTTCCTACCAGGCCAAGAATAAAAACTTGAATGAAATAAATATTGAATGCCTGCCAACCTGATGAACCAATGCATCGCAACATCGCCACTTCTTCGCGCTTTTCACGCGCATAGATATGAACGGAACTGGCCACACCCACACAACCCAGCACTAACGCCATATAGGCCAACAATGAGAAGAAACGATACACGCCATCAAAGCTTCTGCCCAGTCCTTCTTTCCTTCGCTGAACTGTCTCTACTGAATTACCCAACTTCTTTGCGAGTGGCTCAGCTTCTTTAATTAACGCTTCGGTCTCCTTGTCGGATTTTGTTTTCACATAAATGCTGTACCCAACGCGACTACCAAACTGGACAAGGCCTGTAGAATCAAGAGCTGGCAACGAAATATAAACTGCTGGCGCGAGCGTTGAAGTCAATCCACCACCACCGGGGATTTTTTTCACGATGCCGGCCATCTTGAACATCTTCGTACCTACTTTGATGGAATCTTCCGAACTCACATTGAATTGGCTCGCTAGGGACTCATCCATCATCACAAACTTGCCGGTCTGCACCAATTGATAAGCATTGACCGGTTGCGTCAGCATATCGCCATAAAAGGGAAACGCTCCTTGCAAGGCGGTCACCTTCACCAAACGCGACTGGCCCGAGTTCATGAACATCACCATCGAAGCCAGGTCGGCATCTTTAGCGAGGTTATATTTTGTGGTGTCGAGAAGGTTGGTCCAGGCAGTGTCAAATTTTTTATTTCCGTTGATTACTAAATCCGCACCAAGAAGTTCTTTCGCGTTGCGATCCAGCTCATCCTGCATCGAATAATTCAACGAACCAATCGCCACCACTGCTGCAATTCCGGTGATGAGTGAAGCCATGAACAACGACAACCGCGACAAGTTATGCCTTCCATCGCGCCAAGCCATACGCCACACCCAACGATCTTTCAGAATGTTGTTAGTCTTGCGTTTTAGTTTGATGATATATTCAATCATTGTTGATTTATGATTTCAGATTTAAGAATTAGAATCTATGCGATCTGAAGTTTGGAATCTGAAATTAGTTTACCGCCTTTCATGCTGAGGATGCGCTCTGTTTTTTGAGCGAGTTCGAGATTGTGCGTAACAAGAATAAGCGTAGTTTTCTCCTGGCGATTCATCTCAAAAAGTAAGTCTGTAACTTGCTGAGCATTTTCCTCGTCCAGGTTTCCGGTAGGCTCATCGGCAAACAAAATACGAGGCGAAGAAATAAATGCCCGGGCAATGGCCACACGCTGCTGCTCTCCTCCCGACAACTGTGAAGGGTAGTGATGGGTACGATCACCCAACCCTACCCGACCTAAAAGTTCTTTTGCTTTCGCTAAAATATTTTTCTCACCGCGCAGCTCAAGGGGCACCATCACATTTTCCAATGCAGTGAGTGTGGACAGTAACTGAAAATTCTGAAACACAAAACCAACGTATTGATTGCGAACATACGCCCGGTCATCCTCACTCATAGTATTCAGTTTCAAACCCATGAGCGCAATGAAGCCGCTGGTAGGTACATCCAGCCCCGCGCAAAGTCCAAGCAGTGTGGTTTTACCGCTTCCACTCGGCCCAATGATAGAAAGGCTGGTGCCCTGCTCGGCAGAGAATGAAACCTTATCAAGCACGGTAAGCTTCTTATCCCCCGATTGATAAATTTTTGTTAACGACTCGGCTTGTAAAACTACTTCAGGCATGAGGATTAATTTCAGATTTGAGATTGCAGATTTAAAATTACAGGTTTAAGGTCAGAGGTCATCGTAAAAGACGAAAGACAGGCACAATTTATTGCTTGTATTTAACAGATTAGACAGGAAATGGTTTGAGTTTATTCCCGCGCGATTCTGGTTAACGCTATAGGCTTGACGCACGGTTAATCACACTTTAATCAGAATGATGCGGAAAGGCCTGATGAGCTCTATCACATTTTAGTCCTTTACTCCCTTGCGAGCATGTTGTTTGATTGGTGTTCGGTTCTTGTTCGGTTCAGGCGTTTGCCGTCCATTTACCGTCTATTAGCCGTTCTCTAGACGTCTTTTTGAAAGCATTTTTTCAGAGGCAAGTTTGAGAAAAGGCTGCCAAATGGCAGAAATTCAATGTAATAAATTAGCAAGCCAAATACAATTCTTTGAACCTTATTTTCGCCTATGACAATGAATCCAACTCGGGTGATGAAAATCATCAAACTTCATTCTAGTCAAGGGTCAAGTATCCAGTATCAAACCACCAATTTCTAATTTCAAGCCTCTACCGCTTCCCTCACCTTTATCAACTTCCCAATCAACCTCGCAGATTCACTGAAATCAAGCGTCTGCTGGCCATCGCTGAAAGCTTCTTCGGGTTTTTGATGTGTTTCGTAAATGATACCGTCTGCTCCGGCCACAGCGGCCGCCAATGCAATCGGCTCTACAAACTCCCGGATACCAATGCCGTGCGAAGGATCAGCAATCACAGGCAAGTGTGTTTTTTCTTTTAAAATAGGAATCGCATTTACGTCAAATGTATTGCGGCTGGCCCGCTCGTAGGTGCGGATGCCGCGCTCACACAAAAGTATTTTCTCGTTGCCGGCAGAGAACACATATTCGGCTGAATAGAGCAGCTCTTCAATGGTTCCTGAAATTCCTCGCTTCAGCATCACGGCTTTATCTACTTTGCCGAGTTCATCGAGTAAATTAAAATTCTGAGCGTTGCGCGCGCCCACCTGAAACACGTCTATGTAATCGTGCATCTCCTCGATCTGGCTTACCTGCATCACTTCGCTGATAATCTTGATGCCATTGGCTTTCGCGAGCTGATGCCAGATTTTCAAACCTTCCACGCCTAATCCGCGGAATGCATAAGGAGAGCTGCGAGGCTTGAATACGCCACCGCGCATGATGCGCACACCGTTTGCTTTCAAATGCTGGATGGTAGCCTCTACTTGCTTTTCATTTTCAATCGAACACGGTCCTGCCATAATTGAGAGTGAACCATCACCAATTGTTACACCATCACCCAAATCGATCATGGAGCGGTTTACTTTCCACTTGCGCGATACTAGCTTGTAGTCATCTGACACGCGATGGATGTCGGCAATTCCCGGCAAACTTCCGAGCTGACGAATGTCAAAATCTTTTTTGCCTATGCAAACCAGGTAATGACCGAACTGTGTGGTTACCTCACTCGGCTTATAGCCAAGTGCAAGAACTTTGGTAAGAATGTTTTCCTTCTCGGAATCTGAAATTGAATTTGTGAACTGAATGATCATTTTAGTAATTAATTTTCTCCAACCTCATATCAAACTTTTTTTCCTTCTTGAAATACTCGGCTATCAACACATAGCCGGGCTTGGCACGCATCACGGCAAACTCCTGCGAGCGTCTGTCAAAGCGCATCTTATCAACCGAAAAAACTTTTTCAGGTGTATAAACAATTGAACCTAGTATTGCTTTTTGACTTCCTTTGTCTGCATCTACGTAGACAACAGCAAATGTTTCCTTTCCGGGAAATTCCTGACTGAACCGAAAATCGAATCCACCAATTGCCTTGACGTAATAAGACAATAGTTTTGTAGAAGTATACATCGATCCAGCAGGTAACATCAACTGGCTGGCATTCTTCTCAAAGATGTGAACCTTTTCAAGAGAATAATCTGCATTAAATTGAAAAATCACCATATTATAAATATTCATCTGGACAGACGAGGCACGTGATCCATAATAATACCCCGTAGTGGCTGCCGTTAAAATAGACAACGCTTGCAATCCAATGCCTGCGACACTCGCAGTTTTTTTGTATTGTTCGCCAATGGCAAAAATTTGTCCGTCCGCAGTGCGAACAAAATCATGAAAAAGAATATTAGAATTTACCCCATCAAACTTTCCTTCTTTATTTACAGGAGCTTTTTGACTGATGTCAGCCCAGGATAATATTTTAGTATCAACAACTTTTCCCTGCAAGTCTAAAATAAGGTAACAGAATCCAAGACTCTGCGCCTTCAACTGCTTATCGTTTTTATTGAAGTACTCGCCAAATGCAACGATGCGCTGGGAAACTGAATCGTAACTCACATCGCTGGGTGAAATGCTGTACTGATCGGTCGTCATGGTAGCTTGAAAATTAAGCGCGCCTGTTATTGCATCATTGACTAATAGATCATAAAACACAGACTTTCCGGATACGCTTGCCACAATAGAACCAATGAGTTGATTTGATTGAAATCCTTCTGAAGGGGTAGCTGCATTGGCTGATTTAGATCTCGAACTCCACACGAGGTTCAGGTTGTTATCAAAAAATTCAATTGAGCCTTCTCCATATTTAATAAAACCTTTTTCTTCCACCGGCACCATGTATCTCTGCTGCGCGCTTCCGCCCAGCGACAGGCTCTGGTAAACATTGTACATGCTTTGACTTTGAATTTGCTGAACCTTCTGCCCTGTTTGCTTAAGTGTATTATCGTACGCGATCAACTCCGTGCTTTTTGACTTCGGATCGAAAAACATGAAAAGAAACGCTTCACCATTATACGTAGATTCTACTAACAAGTAATTTGAGGGCCGTGTAATCGTGACCGAATTTACTTCGCGCAAATTCTCATCAGAAACACTCAATAAATAATTATTCGTCTTACGATCCTTTTTTTCAAGATTATAGAAATAATAATACCCTTTCACTTCACCACGCTGAAGGATAGACCCCGTGCTCCGAACCTTGATGGATGCTACGCCTGTCCGCGACAAGTTTTGAGACATTACCGTAACTCCAAAGGATAAAGTCAACAATACAACTAACAATTGCTTTTTCATTTGTGCCTTTTTAAAATTGAAACATACTTTCCTTCAGGAAAACGCTGCAGGTAATCCTCTTTGACAAGGTTTGCAGAAAGATCAGACATCGGCATCTGGGCAGAGTACCAAAACGAATAGAGAAATTCTTCGTTCTGAAAATAGCTCTCCTCCTTTTCAACCATGTAATTATAAGATAAAGACGCTACCTCCATAATACGAAGTTTCTGCAAAAAGGATAACACGCGATTATAACTCTCTTCCAATCGTTCATCCGGAAACGGAACTACTTTTCCAAACTGATGATCCTTCATACTCTGATAAATGAGCGAAAGATTTCTTCCTACCATTCCGTGCAAATACATATTAACGGGATATTGTTGCAGCAACGCCAAGGTGTAGAAGAGTGACTTTCCATAATGTTTAAAATGGTTTTCACTCTCAATCATTTCAAATTCGCTGCGCTTGGCAATATATCGAATGGTGACATCCGGGGTAAGAACAACTCGTTCAGTTGAAAGTCTGTTCTTGGCTAAAATCTCCTTCAATAAACCGATTCTTCTTTTACAATCCGGATGTGTGCGCACCGTATCTGAATCTCCATATTCATCATCACCGGTTTTGTGATACATCGGAGATTTTGTGTATTCGAGCCACGAGTCTTTAAATGGATACTTAGAGAAAGTAAATGTCTTTTTAAGATCGATATTCTTCTTATATCGAGGCATGTTCGCACTATCCAATATTTCCATCAATCTAAGTGACGCCTGCGGGCGAAATGCCGTGCGCAACATAAATGTCAACCCAATTGAATCAGCCTGAAATTCTTCCTCACGATTGTGATAGTTCAGAGAAAGGCCAAGGTCTTTAAATAACTTTTTAAGTTTTGTGTATTTCTCAAACTGGTCCGACTTTATGTTTTTGATCTCTTTCTCAATTTGAGGATCGTAATTAATGCGGGCAATTTCCGCAATTCGTCTATCGATATGATGCGCATAGTAGTGAGCTAATTCATGGCTGATTACAAAAGCGAGCTCATCTTCATTTTCAATTCGGGCAAGCAAGCCGAGCGTAACCCCTATTGTGCCATCCCAAAACGTAAACGCATTTGGAACAGAACTACGAAATGCATAAATCGAAATATCGCCATTAATCTGAGGATTCGAGCGGAGAACTTTTACCAGCACCTGATGCAAATAATCCGTAATCTCATCGTTATCAATAAAATTATCGTCATTGAAATACCTTACAAGTGACTCATTGTGCTTTTCGTACAATGAATAAATAAAATTTCGCTGCGATGGCTTTCCTTTAATTGCTTTCTTTTGGCGCAAAAGTCTCGCTTTTAGGCTATCGTTTAGATCCCGTGGTATTGTATCGAGAAAGGGTGCCGGTGAATACGTCTTTTCAAACTGACCGAAGATGGTTGTAGTTTGAAGAAAAGTAATAACAAGAATCCAATACTTCATGCCCTATTTTTATCCCCGAAGTGATTTCACAAATTGGTGAATATCCAAAGATAAGTTACTTGATTTTTTCAATAATGTAATGAAAGCACTACCCACGATACCTCCGGCAGCAAAACGAGAAACGGCAGAAAATGTTGTATGGTTTGAAATTCCAAAACCGATCAGTAACGGATTATTCAGCTTCATTGATTTCAATTTTTGAAAGTAGGCAATCTGCTCATCCGAAAATTCCCCCTTGGCTCCTGTTGTGCTTGACGCAGAAACAGCATACACAAAGCCATTCGAAGCTGCATCAATTTCGCGAATGCGGGCATCCGATGTGGTGGGTGAAATCAAAAAAATATTTGATAGTTGATATTGATCAAAAACCTTCTTCCATTGCTCTTGAAATTCAGCCAATGGAAGGTCTGGAAGAATCAATCCATCTACACCTGCTTCAGAAGCCTCTTTACAAAATTTCTCTATACCATATTGCAGCACAGGGTTCAAATAACCCATCAGCAAGATTGGCAACTTAACATCTTTACGAATTTCGCGGACTTGCTCTAGAAGTTTTCTTACTGTCATGCCATTATCAAGGGCAATCTTATTGCTTTCTTGAATCACCGGACCATCGGCAACAGGATCAGAAAAAGGAATTCCTATTTCAATAAGATCCGCTCCCGCTGCTTCCAGATGTTTACCGATCGCAACAGTATCTTCCAGGTTGGGAAAGCCAGCGGTATAGAAGAT
>CAZNCO010000116.1:0-10194 GCA_964571345.1 uncultured Ohtaekwangia sp. | reverse complement strand
AAGTGGATCATGGCCACGTGCATGGCCCTGGCGGGCACCACCAGTGATGGGCAGTCCGCTAACACTCTTGTAAGAAGGCGCTTCGAGGAAAAACGGAATCGCCTTTTTCTTATCTTATCAGGGCAAGTTTCCCATGCTGTGTCACCGACTTGCCATTTGATGACATTTTAAGGCTGTACAACAAGATACCCGAAGAAGTTTGGGCCTGCCAGGTAAGGTCATTGATACCGATGATAAAACGACCCACATCTTCTTTGCTGTAATCCTGCAATAATTTTCCTTCCGGTGAGAAGATCTGAAGGGAGAACTCATCAGGCAAGACATTGCCCGAAAGGACAAAATTAAAGGTAAAGGTTCCGCTGGAAGGATTGGGATATACAGCATTGAGCACAAGGGTGGTTTCGTTCTTCACCTGAAAAGAAATCTCGTAAGGTGCCGTGCCGTTCCTATTTCCGCTTGCATCGGAAGCTGCAACCTGGAGCACATAGGTTCCTTCCGGCAAGGCCATCGGAGAAAATAAAAACTCAAAATCCCTGGCGGTCGATGCCGGTGACCACTGCACGTCACTTCGGTCAAAATTAATTCGTGTAAATGGGCAAGGTGTGGAAGAACAAGGATAACTTAACAGAACGTTTAGTTTACTTGTGTCTGTCACAAAATAGAACTTGTTATCATCGTGCAGCTTTACTTTAATTTTGGGGCTGGGAGAAACGTAATCTCCATTTTGAAGATAACGGCCATCCACCGTCACATCAACTATCGGAGGAAAATGATCGGCCAGCACATTCAAATATTGAGCAAGCTCGATGACATTATTTTCATAATGCTGCTCTGGTTGAATTTTAGGATTTACAAAAACAGAAATATCATTTACTCCAGCTCTGCCTACAGTTTTAAATGTGACTGGGAATTTCGTGGTATCTCCTGGTGCTGGTGCTTTGATTCTAAATTGTGATGTGGATTCTCCTTTTATCAGGCTCGACATTGAAGCATTCACCCGAAGAGAATCATAAAACGGCTTATTGGAAATATTTACAAATCCATATTGCCCAACAAAATTTTGGCCTTCCTGAACGGTCTGTGCGTCAGTTGCTCCATCATAGTAAAGCAAACCGTCTGCCACTGATTCAAAGCATACAAACCATTTATTCAAATAGACCGGTGAAAGATTCACATTATCGCTCATGTTCAATTCTATACGCAACTGTGGAAAGACAGACGCATCGACAAAAGTAAGATCCATCGTCCCGGTTAAATCCGAAGCAATAACGGTTTCCTCACCTGAGAGTGCAACTCCATAAATTGTGAAACCAAAAACATCTGAATTCTGAACATCTATTACTTGCGGAACAAATTTTATCCACGTGCGCGCTGGCCCGATGGTAACTGATTTGATTTTTGCGAAAGAATATTTACCCGTAATTGTTTTGCTAATTGACAAATCCTGGCTCGAAGCCGGTGCAGTGGACGAGCGAAACACTTTCGCGCTACCAGGCACAGCGCCCTTTCTCGCAAAAATGATTAGTGGCTCACCGTTTTGCAATGAAGTGATTTGAGAATCTGCTATACCCAAATCTCCCAGCTTCGTTAACAAAGTAGACGACCAGGAAGAAAAACTAACATCACCTATGCTGAATAACACAACTGAGTCACTTTGCGAAATATTGTCTACATACTGTAAAAGGTCATCACCTTTACCGGTTTCCATCTCTGAAAAGGTAAAGCTGTTAATTACTTTTGGTTGCCGGCCACAGCTGCGCAAATCCAGGTAATCAAATGTAATTCCTGGATAAGGTATCGCAGAGGACTTATTGAAGGCCAACAGATTAATTGTATTGTCGCGGCATTCCAGACCTTGAATGGATAGATTATATTCAATACCATCTACTTTTATAGATGCACTTGTGTAGGGCGAAGGGCTATTTGATCCAATCGATTTGACATCAACATTTGATATTGTTTGAAGATAGTCAAATGTCTTAGAAGTGGCATCAGGCAAAAGACCTGTGATTGAGTTATCTACCAACTGATCAAATTTGGTCTGCGCCCATCCTTCTGGACTTTGGTTAATAAAAATAAAAGAAGACACCGTCCAATCAGAGCTGTCCGAAGCTATTTTCTTCACAGGTTTGGTTCGCCAGAAATAAACGGTAGAGTCTGTTGACAGCAATGCAATTGACTTCTTTGCCAAAACCTTTGCCGAAATGGTTTGCTTAATCGCGAACGGACTATCAAATGTGTTAACTGTATCCAACTGAAGTTGAAAGTCTCTCTGCGCTCCCATCAGGTTCGTATCCTGAAAAAGAAAATTCACATTACTTGTTGCAACGATACCGTAGCGTGGTGGGTAAAGATTCAGCGTTCCATTCGATGGGATAAAATAACTTAGCGTAGCCGAATTATTATTCTCGTTCAATTCCTTGATTGTTTTGGAGGGATCGATAACTACCGTGAACAAATTATTTCCAAAGCCACTTACAGTTTTATCATTCCTTATTTTAAACAAGAGCGTGTCAGAAAAGTAGACTGGCGCATAAGCTGAGTCATACGTTTTTGTTGAATTGTCGTTAAACGTTCGCACTACACGGACGGTAAACGGTTTTGGATAAACAGCACCTTCGTTCTTTACAATTATTTTCAAACCAAATGAGTCACTGATGGAAGTCACAGGCTGATCATCTAATGAAACCAAAGAAATCGATCCATTATCAACGGCATAGTCGGGCAGGTTGGTTCCAAAAAGCTTCAAGGCAGGATCACCGACAAGGGTCATCTGCTGTACAATTGTATTATTATAGATATTACTCCCGTAATTAGCCAGAAACCTTTTTGTTGACTCTCGCGCAATATCACCTATTCCTTTTTTGATATATACCGAATCAGCAAATGCCACCTCATAAAATTGGGTGGTGTAGTTTCTTGTAGTGAATTCAAAACTAAAAGAGGTACTGGCAATAAAGTTGCGCGATCCTTTCCCCGCTGCCAAAATCCAATCTTCCGAAAAAACGGTCTGCTCTGAAAAAATTGTTCCCGCATTGCATCCATTGATCAGAAAAACGGGATATTTTCCAGGGTTATTGTAACCTAAAACAGGGTCTGTGACAAATCCAATGTCTAAGTCCGTATTAGATGATGAAGAATGGCCAAAAAACGTAACAAGGTTCACTCCTTTATTTACATTCTCTTCAACATCTATTTTTTCAATACCCACATCGCTTTTTGATTTGGTGGTGACATGTCCGCCCAAATAGGTACCCTCTGCGATCACTTTGAATCCATCCACATACGTGCGGAATAGCGCCAACTCAGCGGCATCATGAAAGCCTCCGCTCAAGTGAAGTAACTCTTTCGCCCAAGGCTGCAAGGGCTTCCCTTCCAGCTCAATCACTTTATTCAGGTAGGCTGCAATTTGTGTCGCGTTGTAAGCTGGTAATCGTCCAGTGGGGACAGCCGGGTCATATGTAGTGCCATTCAGTCCTGCGGTGAACGCGAAGTCTCCGCCCGGTAGCCCTGCAGACGGAACAAAATCAAACAGCTCTCCTGATCTTTGTGGCAATCTGGCGTACGGAGAAAATGCCACAATATCTTTTCCCTTTCCTAAGATGAACAAGTACCGCGGAGATCCTTTCTCTACCATCCACTTCATAAAACTATAAATCGCTGCCGGTGATGTTTCTCCGAAGTTAAATTGATTGTACAATTGATCTACTGTGACGACTAACGTATCATAACTTCCGCCTGCTTGAGATGCTCTATAGCCCGCAAACGATCTTACTACATCGCTGTAACCCGAAGCTGGTTTCATCAAGGATTTATTCGTGATCACGATATAATTGGGAATGGTTGGATCAATCGGTCGGAATGAGACAGGAATTATTTGTGGCGTAATTTTCGATGCGAACGCCAATAACGTTTTAGTTACTGAAGTACCTGGCACAACTGCAGAGATTGAGTTGCCTGACGATGTGGTAAGAATTCTTGTGATATTCGTTTCATCTGTCAAATCCCACAGTTGCATTCCCTGAGTTGAATTTGTCAGCATTACGTATGATTGACCAGATGGATTGACCTCCAAATTGAATGTCTTTTTCTGCAATCCACTCACATCAAAACTTTGTGGAAAAGTTACCTTAATATAATTTACACTCACCTGGTTTCGATTGGTGGTAGCGCTTTGTGCTGCAATACGAACATGCACAGTACCGTCAGTATTTACATCACTCCAGTTTAAATCCGCCTGAATCGTGTTCGTGCTAAACCCAGAAAAGGTTACTGAAGACAGGGTACGAAAGGTTGAACCCACCAATACACTGATGGTATGACTAATGTAATCCAATCCCATCAGTTGAATTTCAATCTTCGGATTTCCTGCCGACTGCACGGTATTATATACCGAGTCAATGACATAGTCTACTACATCACCCTGCCTTAAAAATTTTCCCGTCCATCCTTCCCCTTCACCAAAGGTAGTTTCTTGTGTAACATCACTTGCAGTAAAGCCTCCGCTATAATTACTTGTATACACCTGCAGGCGCGTTGTGTATTGATAGGGCTCAGCAGGAAGATTATTCACATTAACCAATTGAACGGAATCCATCCTGGCGCCACGTGGCGGAGATAATGTGTAGGTTAAAAAATAAGCCGTAGTGTCACTGTAGAGATTGTAATAAGAATGCGGCTGATTGGAAGATGGTTTGTACAAAATGCGATCTTGCGTACCATCGTTTCTTCTTCCATAAAATTCAAGATAATCATTGGCGTTGAAAACCGCATCAGCTTCTCCTTTGATATGGATAGCTTGCTCCTGGCCACGATGATACAATTGAATGAAGCGAGGATCAACCGCATTGACTGGAAATCCTGCATTAAGCAAATCAGAATAAGTGAGTTTATAAACTCCGTCTTTAGAAACGGGAATTTTAAAATATTGCTGATTGAAATTGATCCAATCGTTGGCGTATTGTGCCGGGCTGGCAAACGCCACAAGCAACAAAAGGAATATCAAAAAGGCTGCGCATTTATCTTTCACACCACTCATTCTCGTAAATACAAAACCATACTATTGGGTAACATCAATTCTCTTCAGTATTTGCTATAAAAACAACTTCAAAGATATTGATTTTACGCGGTAGTTAAGTATTGAATTTCTTTCGTTGGCATGATCAAATTCAAACAGCATAAATGCTTCGATTCTACTATAATCTGCCTTCGGTATAGTATTCGTGTAGCTTTAGTGTGGCATTAATGCACGTTCGATAAAACTCGTTTTTTAGCAATACAGAAGTCACTGCCTCTATTGGGCGCTCGTCCTGCCCTAGCTATCGCAATGAAGGAAATAGGAAGATTGATCGATGAAAATCGAAGAATAATGAACGAACATCCAATGCGCATCCGAAGCCAGTCCATAGCCAGATGAACCAGTTATGAACGAACATCGAACCAACGATGAACCAACATCTAATGCCGCGCACATCCAGGCTATTATTTGAATTAGTTAGATAGCCTTTCGTCCATCATTCGTTTAAAAACAAAGAAAATGTCAAGAAACTGGATTGTTCATACCTAAAAAACGGGTTCATGGCCAGATACAAGACGGCATGGCTAAAAGCACAGTAATGCAAGACGCATACTCCTCCGAAGCATCGGGCAAGTTGGATGACACGAATACAGATGCTAGCATTATTACTCAACAATTAATCGCTCAATTTCCTTAACCAGCTTATCCCCATCACTAGGACGTGATGCATTTAAAAGCACAATGTCGCCTCGTTTATTTACAAGTGCGTAGCGTGGAATTGTTCCCTGTTTTCCCTGAAGCTCCCGCCACATATCGATTGCAAAATCCTGATCAGCCCGGTAGTGAATTCCCTCAAGACGATTGAACCGTATATTTTCTTTCCATCGCGATGCCCATTCTTTTTTATCAAGGGAAATATATAACACAACCAACTTGCCTGCATCAATAAACGATTGAATTTTATAACGGTAATGAAATTCTTCAATACATGGATGGCACCACGTGGCCCATACATCAATTAGCATTAAGGTCCCACGGTTCGACTGGACTAAGTCCTGAAAGGACGAGTATTTCTTTGAAACAATTTTAACCTTTGTGAATGTCTCTTGAGAAGCCTTGATGTAATCTTTTAATTTTTGAACCAAGAGTTCCATTTCCCTGAGATGAATTGACGCAGGATACGTTTTAACCATCACATAATAAGCGCTCAGCAAAGCAGGCGAATAATACATCTGATCATTTAAATACCGATGTAATTTGTTTAGCCGAAACTGAAATAGTTCGAGTGAATCTCTGATAATGGTAGAATCAACCTTAAAAAAGCTTTGATACACTTCCAGGTCAAGTTCTTTCACATCAGGGTTCTGAGGAAAATCATATGATTTAAAGTTCTTTAACGTATAGTAGAGGTTTTCCATGTAGTCTGTGTAATCGAAAGACGTTGTGAATGGTTGAATAAAACCTTTTGCATCGGAGTAGAATTTTTCAATCAAGGCTTGCCACTGTTCGTTGTATATCGAGCGGGGTGATAAGCTATCGGCTTTGAAGGCCACATATTGATCTACCTTTCTCAGGAACATAGCATTCAAAAACACCGAAGAGTAAAATGAATTGATTTCGTTTTTTAAGAATTGCTTGATTACATCAGATTTGCTGGATCTCAATTCAGAATTGAACTCCAAAAAAATATTTTCAAGAGCACTCATTTCCCGCTGTATCAGGGAGTCGAACAATAGCATCGTTTGTTTGAGAGTTTCTGCATTCCTAAGTTGACGAGAGTAGTAATTACCATCAACAGACCGAGGGGTGTGATAAGCTGTTCGAATCAAAGAATTGTAGTGCCTGTTAAGTTTTTCAAAATCTCCAGAAACCTTAGTAAGCGCCAAATTCCGAATGGAGTCCTGCTGAACATAATTCAGGTGCAGGTTTTCAATTCGATCAGGGATTCTTCGCTCGTCAATCTCAAGATAAGCAGCTGCGTTATCGATATGAAAAACATTGAATCGAATTGTCTTATAAAGTATTTTAGTCACACCCGGTCCTTTGCACTCAAAAGAGATAAAAAAATTACCATTAGAATCAGGAAAAATCTTTTTACTATCTGGTGGCCGCACTCCTTGAATCGGATAATTCACAAATACATAAGATGTACCATCATAATTTAATATTCTTCCTTTGATCGCAACTTTGGCTTCTGAACTCAATTCAAGGAATAAAGTGATTATAACAATTACGAATCTCATGAATGAAAAATAGCTATCCTTTGCCTCAGAATTTCAAATGTTTGATTTTAATTTTTCTTAATGAAGGGGTGAGGAAAAATTCATAAACCAAACCCTCGTAAGCCTCAAATAAATTGGGCGGTTTGCCTGCTTCGCGTTATTTTTGCGCTCCGAAATTCCTATGTCACTCGCTACAAAATACAATCCCTCCGAAGTTGAGGAAAAATGGTACAAATACTGGATGGAGCAAGGCTTTTTCCATGCCACTCCTAATCCTGCCAAAGAACCGTATTGCATTGTCATTCCTCCGCCCAATGTAACGGGTGTCTTGCACATGGGCCACATGCTCAATAATACCATTCAGGATGTACTCATCCGCAAAGCCCGCATGGAAGGCAAGGAAGCCTGCTGGGTACCAGGCACGGACCACGCGTCTATCGCCACGGAAGCCAAAGTAGTGGCGATGTTGCGTGAGAAAGGCATTAAGAAATCTTCGCTTTCGCGCGATGAGTTTTTAAAATATGCATGGGAATGGAAAGAAAAATACGGTGGCATCATTCTCGATCAATTAAAGAAACTTGGAGCATCCTGCGATTGGGAACGCACCAGTTTTACAATGGACCCGGATTATTACAAGGCCGTTATTAAAGTATTCATTGATCTTTATAACAAAGGCTACATCTACCGCGGCCTGCGCATGATCAACTGGGACTGCGAAGCGAAGACTGCGCTGAGTAATGAAGAAGTCTTATACAAAGAGGATGGAGAGAAATCCACACTTTATTCCATTCAATACAAAATCAAAGACAGCGATGGGTACGTAGTCATTGCCACCCAACGCCCCGAAACCATTATGGGCGATGTAGCTATTGCCGTAAACCCAACCGATGACCGTTATCAAAATCTAATCGGTAAAAAAGTACTTGTGCCTTTTATCAATCGCGAGATTCCTGTGATTGCCGATGACTATGTTGACAAAACATTTGGAACAGGTTGTCTTAAGGTAACGCCAGCACACGATGTGAATGACTATGAGATTGGCTTGCGCCATAATCTTCCTGTGATTGATACGATAAATGATGACGGAACTTTGAATGAAAAGTGTGAGCTACCAAAGTTCTTTGGCAAAGATCGTTTTGCGGTGCGCAAGGAAATTATCAGAGATCTTCGCGATGCAGGTCATTTGGTGAAAGAAGAAGAATTCGTAACACGTATTGGTCGCTCTGAAAGAACGAATACAGTTGTTGAGCCAAAGCTTTCGTTGCAATGGTTCATCAAGATGAAAGAAATTTCCGTTCGTGCCAAGGAAGCAGTTGAGAGTGATGAAGTTAAGTTGCATCCTGCAAAATTTAAAAACACATACCGCCACTGGATGGAGAATGTGCGCGACTGGTGTATCTCGCGTCAGCTTTGGTGGGGTCATCGCATTCCCGCCTGGTATGCACCTGATGGCACATTTGTAGTTGCTGAAACACAAGAAGAGGCATTCAAAATTCTTAAATCAAAAATCTCTAACCTAAAATTAGAAGATATTTACCAAGACTCTGACGTACTTGACACCTGGGCTTCGTCATGGCTGTGGCCAATTGAAGTTTTCAAAGGTTTTAAGGAAGAGAGCTTTGATGCAAAGAATGGAAAGATAAATGCATCCAAAAATGCTAACCTCGCTTACTTCTATCCTACCAGTGTTTTGGTTACAGCTCCCGAGATTTTATTCTTCTGGGTGGCGCGAATGATTATTGCTGGCTACGAATATCTGGATAAGAAACCCTTCAGCGATGTGTACCTTACGGGAATTGTTCGCGACAAGCAAGGAAGAAAGATGAGCAAGTCGCTGGGCAATTCGCCCGATCCGCGTGAGTTAATGGAAAAATACGGAGCCGATGGCGTGCGTACAGGTATGCTATTCAGTTCTCCTGCAGGTAACGATTTGTTGTTTGATGAGAAGCTTTGCGAGCAAGGAAGAAACTTCAACAACAAAATCTGGAATGCATTTCGTTTGGTAAAAGGCTGGAATGTTGAGAACATCGCTCAACCGGAAGAAAATAAAATTGCCATTGAATGGTTTGAATCAAAATTCAACCAGTCACTTGCAGAACTGAATGATCATTTCAGTAAATATCGTCTGTCAGACGCATTGATGACGGTTTACAAATTAGTGTGGGACGATTTCTGTGCATGGTATTTGGAAATCATCAAACCTGAATTCGGGAAACCGATTGATCAGAAAACCTTTGATCAGACCATTTTCTTCTTTGAGAATATTTTGAAAGTGACGCATCCTTTCATTCCGTTTATTACTGAGGAATTGTGGAGTGAGTTGAAGACACGCGGTGAGAAGGAGAACATCATTGTGGCATCATGGCCGATAGCGAAAGAGTTCAATACTGTTATTTTGAATGAAGCCCAAATTGCTTTTGATGCAGTCACACAAATTCGAAATGTTCGCAGTTCAAAAGGCATGTCGCCTAAAGATGCGGTGAGCGTTTTCTGTTCATCAACGACTTCTTCCACATTCAATTCATTTATAAAAAAACTGGCCAACGTAAAGGAGATTGGCAAAGCCGAATCTAAAATTCAATCAGCCACTTCTTTCCTGGTTGGTACACAAGAGTTCTTTATTCCGTTGGAAGGAAAGATTGATGTAGCCAAGGAAAGAGAAGAGACACTCAAGGATCTTGAATACCAAAAAGGATTTCTGGCATCGGTAACAAAGAAACTTTCCAACGAAAAATTTGTAAATGGTGCGCCTCCACAAGTAATTGAAATGGAGCGCAAGAAGCAGGCAGATGCAGAGTCGAAAATAAAATCGTTGGAGGAAAGGTTGAAATCCCTGTAAGCTAAAAAGCCTAAGGATTTGAAACAGTAAATCCATTAAGCAGTGCTTCCATATCATTTCTGTATTCTCCTAACAGATTTTGAGAGGTGTAGCTGATGAATTGAGCAACCCCAGAT